>JBOGZM010000033.1:0-4624 GCA_050697255.1 Solirubrobacterales bacterium | reverse complement strand
AGATCGGGCTGCTCGAGGACGACGACTACTCGATGCGCGCGCGGCGGGCCGGCTACCGGCTGGTCTGCGCTGAGGACGCGTTCGTGCACCATTTCGGCGAGACGTCCTTTGGGAAGCTCGTCTCCTCCGGTACCTACAACGAGCTCTTGGAGGTCAACAAGCAGCGCTACGAGGAGAAGTGGGGCGAGCCGTGGCGGCCGTACGAGCGGCGGCCGAACCCCGTCTACCAGCGCCTCACGCAGCGCATCCGCGAGATCGTCGCCGACACCCTCCCCGCCGGTGCGATCGTGCTGATGGTGAGCAAGGGCGACGAGGAGCTGCTGCGCCTGGAGGGCCACAGCGCACGGCACTTCCCAGCCGCGGATGACGGGTCCTGGGCCGGGCATCATCCCTCCGACAGCGAGGAGGCGGTCGCGGCGCTGGAGGCCATGCGTGCGGCCGGGGGCCAGTTCATCGTGTTCCCCCACACCGGCATGTGGTGGCTCGAGCACTACCGCGGCCTGACAGAGCACCTCGAGCAGCGCTACGAGGCCGTCGTGCGCGAGCAGGACACCTGCGTCATCTTCGCCCTGAACGGGAAGACCCGGTGAGCTCGCGACGCTGCGCAATCGTGATCCCCGTGCACGGTCGCGCCGGGCTCACGCGGCAGTGCCTCGACACCCTCCAGCGGGAACCGCCGGCCGTCGAGTGCGACCTGATCGTGGTCGACGACGCCTCGCAGGACGAGACGCCGCAGCTGCTGGAGAGCTACGGCGAGCGGGTGCGGACGGTGCGCCTGGAGGCGAACGCCGGCTTCGCCGCGGCGTGCAACGCGGGTGCCGAGGCAGCGGATGCCGGGCTGCTGGTGTTCCTGAACAACGACACGATCCCCGTGGCGGGCTGGCTCGACACCCTCGTCGCGTACGCGGACGAGCATCCGGGCGCGGGGATCGTCGGCGCCAAGCTCGTGTTCCCGAACGAGACGATCCAGCACGCCGGAGTCGTCATCTGCCAGGACGGCAACCCGCGCCACATCTATGCCGGCTTCCCGGCCGAGCACCCGGCGGTCAACGTCTCACGCCGGTTCCAGGCCGTGACGGCCGCCTGCATGCTGGTGCGTCGCGAGGCATTCGACGCCTCGGGCGGGTTCGACGAGGCATACCGCAACTGTCTCGAGGACACGGACCTCTGCCTGAGGGCCGGTGGGGCGGGCCATGAGGTGCACTACTGCCACGAAAGCGTGCTCTACCACCTGGAATCGGTGTCGCGCGGACGGCGCTCGAAGGAAATCGAGCGCAACGCGAAGCTGTTCCGCAAGCGCTGGGACGGCCGGGCGCGGCGCGACGACATCGACTACTACGTCGCCGATGGGCTGATGAAGGTCCGCTACCGCGACGTCTACCCGGTCGGGATCGAGCTGGCGCCGGAGCTCGCCTTCGTCTCGGGACGGACGCGTGAGGCGGTCGACCGGCTGCTCGAACAGCAGTCCCGCGAGGTGGTCGACCTGCTGAAGGAGACCGTGCGGCTGACGGCGCTGGCGGCAGAGCTCGGCCCGCCCACTGCGCAGACCACGTCCGCGCCGCCGGCACCCGGCGCAGACATCGGCGGGGACGTCTCCGCCACCGCGGAGGACTCGCACCGGCACCTGCTTGACCGCGTGCGCGAGGGGGTGCTGCAGATCCACGACCTGCAGTCGCGGGTCGCGGCGCCGAACGGGACCAGCGGCGGTGGCAACGGCGGCCGCCGGCCGGCGTTCGCCGCGGCCGACTACTTCCGCTACCGGCACCTGATGACCGAGATTCGCGACGTCGTGGAGGCGATCGTCCCGGCGGGCGCGACCGTCGCCGTCGTGAGTCGCGGGGACGACGAGCTCCTCGAGCTCGGCGCTCACCCCGCCTGGCACTTCCCGCGGGGCGAGGACGGCGCGTACGTCGGGTACCACCCCCACGACAGCGCCGAGGCGATCACGCATCTCGAGGCTCTGCGCAAGCAGGGTGCGCGGTACCTGTTGGTACCGCCGACGGCCTACTGGTGGCTCGACCACTACCGCAACTTCGCGCTCCACCTGGAGCAGCGCTATCGCCGCCTCACCCGCGAGGACGAGGGGTGCGTGCTGTTCGAGCTGTCGCTCAACCGGCCCGCGCCATCCGAGCCCAAGGCTGGGCCGGCCGCTTGACCCGGGGCTGGGGTCGTTCATCTGCGAGGGGGACGCCAGCGGTCGTGCAACCGCACGGAGCAACGCACAACCGGCTGTAGACTGACACAGAGGGCGCCGGCGGGGATGCTTAGGAGGCAGAGGTGAGCGCACGCGAGAGTGGTTCGGCGTCCGGGTCGACGCCGCTGCTGCCGGACGAATACGACAGCCTGATAGAGCGGTTGCGGGAGACCGCGAACGCGATGATCCCCCGCAACGCCACGGTGCTGGTGGTCAGCCGCGGGGACGACGAGCTGCTGCGCATCGGTCCCCGGCGCGCGCTGCACTTCCCCCAGGACGAGTTCGGCCGTTATGCGGGGTACCACCCGGAGGACAGCGACGCCGCGATCGCGGTCCTGGAGGACATGCGGGCCCGTGGAGGCGAGTACCTGCTGCTGCCCAGCACGTCCTTCTGGTGGCTCGACTACTACGAGGGGCTCCGGGACCACCTCGAACGCAACTATCCGCCGATCGTCTCGGCCGACGACTGCATGATCTTCGAGCTCGCGCCCGTCGGCGTTCATGCACCCGCGTCCGATGCCGATACCGACAGGGTGTCCGCTGTGACGTCGAGCCGGCGGCTCGCCGGGCCGCTGGACGAGCTGCTCCGGGCGCTGCTGCCCGACGATGCACGCATCGCCGTGGTGGCCGGCAGCGAAGGCGATCTTCCGTCCTTCGGAAGCTGCACGGCCGTGCGCGCGCCCGACACGGCCGATGTCCTCCCCGCCCTGCTCGAGGAGGCAGGCGCCGGCGGAGCAGAGTTTCTCGTGATCCCGGCCTCCGCGTACGACCGCGTGCACGGTGGCCGCCGGCCGGCCGACGCCATCGGCGCCTGGAGGCTCGTCACGCGCCAGCGCCATCTGGGCGAGATCTATGAGCGCTGGAGCGACGGCTCGGAGCCGGAGGCGGACAGTTTGGAGCCGGCAGCTCCAAGCTCGTCTCCGGTGAACGGCGAACCGCGAGCCGCGAGCCGCGGCTTCTGGCAGCGCATCAGCAACTTCTTCCGAAACGATTGACGTGCCGGCCAGCCGGAGCCATCGATGAAGGTTCTCTTCGTCTCACACAACCACCCTGAGATCCGTCCCGGCGGAGCCGAGGGCTACGCGCTCGATGTGTACGAGGGCGTCCGTGAGGCCGGCCAGCTCGAGCCGGTGCTGCTGTCGCGCAGCGGCCCCCCGATCTCGATCGGCACGCGGTACCACGAGGGCCGGCCGATCACGCTCGTGAACGACGATCCGAACCAGTACTTCTTCTACACCGACATGTCGGACTGGGACTGGGTGTTCGGCCGGTCCCCGAAGAAGCCGGCGTTGACCCGCTTCTTCCGCGAGTTCCTGCTCGAACAGAAGCCCGACCTGGTGCATTTCCAGCACACGATGTACATGGGGTACGACATCCTGCGCGTGACGCGGAACGCGCTCCCCGGCGTGCCCATCGTCTACACGCTGCACGAGTACCTGCCGATCTGCCAGCACAACGGCCAGATGGTGCGCACGATGGACCGGTCGCTGTGCGATCACGACTCGCCGCGGCGCTGCCACGAGTGCTTCCCGCGGATCCCGCAGCAGACCTTCTTCATGCGCAAGCGCTTCATCCAGTCGCAGCTCGCGGCCGTGGACCTGTTCGTGACCCCGTCCGCCTGGGCGCTGGAGCAGTACGTGCGCTGGGGCATCCCGCGGGAGCGCATCGTGCACGAGCCGCACGGCTTCGTACCGGCGCACCCATTGCCCGAGCGCAAGCGCGCCGGCGCCCGTGACCGGTTCGGGTTCTTCGGCCAGTTCACGCAGTTCAAGGGCGCCGACGTGCTGCTCGAGGCGCTCGCCTCGCTCGGCGAGCGGTTCGAGGGGCGTCTGTGGATCCACGGAGCGAACCTCGACACCGCGCCGTCGGAGTTCCAGGACCGGTTCCGGGAGCTGCTCGACGACGCCGGGGAGCGGGTGCGGCTGGTCGGGCAGTACGACCGCGGCGATCTGGCCAAGCTGATGGCACGCGTGGACTGGGTGGTGATCCCCTCGATCTGGTGGGAGACCGGTCCCCTCACCGTCGGGGAGGCGTTCCAGCACGGCCGGCCGGTCATCTGCAGCGACATGGGTGGCATGTCCGAGAAGGTGGTGGACGGCCTGAACGGCCTGTACTTCCGGCGCGGCGACGCCGACGACCTGGCCGACACGATGAAACGCGCCATGACCACGCCGGGCCTCTGGGACGAGTTGCGGCGCGGCATCCCACCCGTGCCCGCCATGGCTGACCACGTGGCCGCGCTCACCGCCCACTACCGCCGGCTGCTCGGCGCGCGGGCACGCGTCACGCCGCCCCAGCCCAACGGCGCGCACAGCCGCCCGCCCGTCCCCGACGCGATCGGATGAGCCATCGCGCCCACAGCGTCCCGGCCGCGCAGCTCGCGGGCGGCGCGATGCTGATCGCGTGCCGGCCCGGCGCCGAGCCCGAGGG
>JBOGZM010000032.1:0-2223 GCA_050697255.1 Solirubrobacterales bacterium | reverse complement strand
CGTCGGCCAGCAGCCGCCGGTGGCAGCGCCACCACAGGCCCTCGGCGCACATGACCGCGGTCCGGCAGGTTTGCGCCTCGTGCTCGAGCTCAGCCAGCGCGTGCCCGAACTCCTCCGTCGCCATGTGGTCCGCGTAGCCGCGGAAGCCGGCCACCCGCCAGCCCGTGTTCGGCGTGTCGGGCCGCGCCCGCCGGCGCCCGCCCAGCGCCTTCATCGGCAGGTAGCGGATGCCGTGGCGCGGGAGCTCAGCGCCGAGCGACTCGTCGGAGAAGTGCGGCATCCGCCGCGAGCGCGGGATCAGCCGCACGTCGGCGACGCACCCGACGCCGTAGCGGCGGAGCAGCCGCACGAGCTCCTCCAAAGAGTGGGTCGAGTGGCCGACCGTGAGGATCTCGCGCTGGTCGCCTGCTTGCAAAGCTGACCCCGGCGCGAAAGTACCATGTCGGATGTCGAAGTAAGCGGGGGGCCGGGCGAAAGCCGGCCGACGAAGGGAACGTATGCCTAGATCGATTTGGAGAGGTGCCATCAGCTTCGGGCTCGTGAACGTGCCCGTGAAGCTCTACAGCGCGGTCTCGAAGAAGACCGTGCGCTTCAACCAGCTCCACGACGCCGACCAGGCGCGCATCCAGCAGAAGCGGGTCTGCTCCAAAGATGGGGAGGAGATCCCCTACGAGAACATCGTGAAGGGATTCGAGATCGCCCCCGACCGCTACGTGGTGATCACCCCGGACGAGCTCGAGGCGCTCGACCCCGCGAAGACGCGCACCATCGACATCGAGGACTTCGTCGACCTCGAGCACATCGATCCCCTCTACTACGAGCATCCCTACTACCTGGTCCCGGACACCGGTGCGGCGAAGGCCTACAAGCTGCTGCTCGAGGCGCTGCGGGAGACCAACAAGGTCGCGATCGCGCGCGTCGTCCTGCGCTCGAAGGAGTACCTGGTCGCGATCCGCCCGGCCGGCGAGGTGCTGACGATGGAGACGATGCTGTTCGCGGACGAGCTGATCCCCGCGGAGGGCCTCGACGAGCTGCCGGAGGCCGACGTCAAGGCAACCGACCGCGAGCTGTCGATGGCCCGTCAGCTGATCGAGGCGCAGGCCACCGAGTTCGATCCCGGCAAGTACCGCGACGAGTATCGCGAGCGGGTTCTGGAGCTGATCGAGCGCAAGGCCGCGGGTGAGGACATCGCCGTGCAGCCGATGGCCGAGGAGCGCCAGGAGGTGCCGGACCTGATGGCGGCGCTCGAGCAGAGCCTCGCGGCGACGCATGAGCGCGCGCCGGCGAAGAAGTCAAACGGAGCGGCGCCGGCGAAGAAGCCGTCGCGGTCCAAGAGCACCAGCGCGAAGAGCAGGAAGAAGAAGCCGGCGGCCAAGAAGCCGGCCAAGAAGCCCCGCGCCGGATCGCGGTCCTAGACGCCCAGCAAGCGCTTCAGCGCGAGCGCGTTCTGGGCCGCGAACGCGCTCCAGTCGTTGTTGAAGTAGGCGAACACCTCGACGCGCCTGCGCCACGCGGCGATGCGCCGTCTCCACTCCTCCAGCTCCGTGGCCGAATAGTTCCCCCGCCGTCCGCGCGCCCCGTAGTGGAAGCGCAGGAACGTCCAGCCCGCGGTCATCTCGTGGGTCTGAAACGGCCGCTGCGGGGTGACTCCGATCACGAGCGCAACCCGGTGGTGTCGCAGCAGCCCGTAGACCTCGGCGTCGAACCAGCTCGGGTGGCGGAACTCGAAGCAGTGGCGCCCGGGCGGTAGCTGCTCGAGCGCCGCCCCGAGGCGCTCCAGGTCACACCTGAAGTTGGCGGGCAGCTGCCACAGCACCGGCCCCAGCTTGCCGGCATCGATCAGCGGCTCGATCCGCTCATGGAAGCGTTCCACGCCCGGGCCCAGGTCGGTGAGACGCTTGATGTGGGTCAGGTAGCGGCTCGCCTTGACGGCGAGCAGGAAGCCGGGCGGAGTCTCGGCGGCCCAGTTGGCGACGGCATCGCGGGACGGGAGGCGATAGAAGGTCGTGTTGACCTCGACCGTGTCGAACAGCGTCGAGTAGTGCCGCAGCCACTGCCGCGGCGGCATGCCACGCGGGTACACCTGGTCCCGCCAGTCGCGGTAGTTCCATCCGGAGCAGCCGACGTGCACCGGGCGCACCGAGGCCCCCTTTCGCCCCGGCGTGGCGCGGGCGCGGGGCTCAGGCGCCCGGGGCGTCCGTGCGGTGACGGGCGGTGCCACTG
>JBOGZM010000031.1:0-4705 GCA_050697255.1 Solirubrobacterales bacterium | reverse complement strand
GCAAGGACGAGTAGAAGGAGTCTCGACGCGGCGGGACGCGCAATCGCAAGCGCAAGAATGCGAGACGACGGCTCGACACTGGACGTCGACGCAGCCGGAACCTGCACCGACCACACCCCGGTTGGTGCCCGGGGCTGGTGAGCCACACCCCCGGTGAGTCCTGCCGGGCCGCGCAGCCTGATGGAACATGGTTTGGCACAGGGTTAAAAACCCGTCCTGGTGCAGCGGTCGAATGAATCGACCCTTCCAACCGTGGGGGCTGCCACGGCCCGCTGGTTGAAGACCGGGGCGCGGACAGCCCGAGCAAGCCCTGCGGCGGGGGTTAGACCGGCTTTACGCGGACGGCCTTCGGCCCCTTGTCCCCGGGCTCCTCTTCATAGGTCACCTTCATCCCCTCGTCGAGCGACCGAAAGCCCTCTCTGTCGATTTCGCTTTGGTGCACGAACAGGTCCTTGTTTTCCTCGTCTGCAGTGATAAAGCCGAAGCCCTTGTCAGGGTTGAACCACTTGACGGTTCCGGTTGGCATCTAGCACCTCCAAGCTATGTGCTGGCAAGGCGGAGGATGCCTTCAGGCAACAACTGCGCCGACCTGCACCTACATGCCGGACCCGGCGGTCCGGCCTAACGCCGCGAGAGTATCAAGCAGTCGCTTGGCCGACCGGCGCAGATGGATTGGGATCCGGGTCGATCGGCGCCGGTGGAAGGAAAGCACTCTTTGACGACCACTTGAATGGAAACACTTGACGTCCTGCCCGACGACCGCCGGCCTGAGGGCGTGCGCGGCGTCCACCGCGCGCCGCCAACACGGCGGTTAGGGCCTGTGCCAGAGCTGGGAGTGCGGCGTGGGCCTACTGCTGCCTGGGAGCGTTCCTGCGGCGCGGGTTCGTCACTCCAGCCACTCCGTCTCCATGCGAGCGACCGGGTGGATGCTGACCTGGCGATGCGTCGCCGAGCGGCTGACGAACTTGTGTGGCCTCCCGGCCGGGACGACGACGATGTCCCCCGCCCTCGCCTCGATCGTGCTCTCGCCGACGGTGAAGAGCACCTCGCCGTCCTCGACGATGAACGTCTCCTCGTACGGATGCCGATGCAGCCTCGGCCCCGTCCCCGGCTTGTTGTGACTGAGGAAGAGGGACACCTGGGCGCCGTGCTCGTGGCCATCGAACGTCGATGCGCTCTCACCTCTCGGAAGCTCATCGACCTTGATCACGTAGCCCTCCCCGTCGCTGGTCATGCGGTTCCTCCTATTGGTGCAGTCGACTTGCCGCTGGCTCACCGTAGCGCGCATCCACAGCCGCGGGCGGGTGCTCGCTTGGTCGAGTGGCGTCAGCTCTCAGTGACGCCCGCGCTGATACCGAGCGCGACGAGGTCGGCTGGACCTAGGCGCAAGTTATCGGCGGCGTCGGCAGCACGACTGCTGTCCCGAAAGAGAATGGCGGCCGCGCCCTCCGGCGCGATGACCGAGAAGTAGCTGTCGGGTGTGGCCCAGAGACGACCCGGAGCGGCGAGCGCCAAGGCGCCTCCCGAGCCACCTTCTCCAATGACGAGTGACGTCACCGGCACCGACAGCTCGCTGACGGCGACGAAGGTCTCGCCGATGGCCGTTCCGATTCCGGCCTGCTCGGCGGCGGCAGTGTGCTCGGCACCCGGCGTGTCGATGAGAGTCAAGATCGGGATACGAAGACGCTCCGCCAGACGGAACAACCGCGTGGCCGTCCGAAAACCGGCGGCGCTATTCCGGCTGCCGGTCTGCGCAGCGTAGGCGACGGTGCGACCGTCGCGCCGGCCAAAGCCACACAGCATCCCTTCATCCTTGCCACCGGCTCGATCGCCGGAAATCTGCACACGTTCGGTGAAGTACCGATCCAGATACGCGAGCGCTCGCGGACGGTCCTCGGATCGTGCGCGCTGGACCGCCTGCCAACCCGTGGCGGGCGGGGCCTGGACGGCCAGCATGTCCGGGACCGGACATGGCGCGGGCTCTGCGCGGTCACCGAGCAGGGCGATGTACCGATCCAGCATGGCAGGCAGCTGCTCCGCCGAGGTTTCCGCGTCGATGAATCCGCTCGCCTGCTTTCCGCCTGCCGTGAAGGGCCGGGACTCCTCACCCGCATCGCCTCGCACTCGCGACCCGGCGAAGGACACGTTCGCGCCCGTGACGCCGAGGATCACGTCGGCGGTCGATGCCAGCGAGACCCAGACGCCGCCCGTGGTCGGGTTCCGCACCACGCTGATGTGCGGGATTCCTTCCGTGCGCGCCTCCGCGCACGCCGCGGCCAGCCGCTGCATCTGAACGAGGGAACGCATGCCCTCCTGCATCCGGGCTCCGCCGGATGCCACGAGGGAGACGAGCGGCTGGCGGCGGGTGCGCGAATGCGCGAATGCCTGGGCGATGCGCTCGCCCGTCGCCTCGCCCATCGATCCGCCAAGAAAGTCGAAGTTGAACCCGACCAGCGTCACACGCCGCCCCCCGACGGTGCCTTCGGCGACGACGACGGACTCAGTCTCACCGGAACGAGCCTCGGCAGCTCTCAACTGCTCCTGATATCCGGGCCACTGCAGCGGATCCTGCGACACCGCCTGGGAGTCGACGTCGACGAGGTCAGTGGCGACGGCGGTCAGCGCCACGCGACCGCTGCGTGACGTGAGGCCGGATTCCTCGAGCCGCTCTTCCATGTCCCTTGCGTCCGGAATGCCGCTACCGGCGCGGCGCTGTCCAGCGTCCGACTGCGATCCCGATCAGGGCGAGCGCGAAGCCCAGCACGACACCCACCACGATGCCGGAGGGCCCGGGCATCCGGCGATGTTCGCCGTGCGCGGGGGTGAACACCTCGGCACGAGGCTCCGTGCTGCCCGGAACTTCGTGATCGCGGTCCTGCGGGGCGCTCAGCTCCCGCTGGAGCCCTTCGATGAAGCGGTCCGTCGTGCGCTTTGCGCTGGCGGTCATGAGCCGCTGTCCAACCCCCGCCACCGCACCCGCCACGTTGGCATTCGCGCTGTAGCGGAGTCGCGTGCCACTGCCGTTCAGGTCTTCGAGCCGGACCTCGGCCACCGCTTCCACCATGCCTGGTGCGCCACTCGCGTCGGCCCTCACGGTGCAGACCTCGAGCTCACGCTCGTCGGTCAACGCGAAGCTGCCTTCATACAGACCGCGGACGCTGCCGACCCCGAACTCGATCGTCATCGCATACTGGTCCTCCCCCGTCGCCTCCAATGCACGCAGCCCGGGCAGCGCGTTCGCGAGCACCTGGGGGTCGTGGAGAGCCGACCACACTTCGCTGCGCGGGGCCGGGAGTTGATGACTTCCTTCGATCTGCATGGTCGGACGAGACTATGACACGGTGTCAGGTGAGCGCAACGAACTCACCGATCGCGTAGGCGAAGCCGAGCACGAGCAGCGCGCCGCCGAAGATCTGCCGCACGGTCCGATCGTGGGCGCGCAGGGTGATCGACGATCCGATCACCACCCCGGGGACGACGCCCACCGCCAGCAACCCGGCGAGGACCCAGTCGATGTGGCCGAGGAAGCCGTGCGTGATCGCGCTCGGTACGGCCAGCAACGCGACGATCATCGTGGAAGTGGCGACCGCCTGTCGCGCAGAGAACCCGGCGAACTCGGACAGCGCGGGCACGATCACGATCCCCCCGCTCAGCCCGAGCGCCCCCGAGAACGTGCCGGCCACCAGACCGGTCCCGATCAGACGGCGACGGCGAGACCGGTGCGGAACCGCGCGGCTCGGGTGATGGTCCGGCACCCCGTCTGCCCGGGCGCTCCACAGCATTCGCGACGAGCCCACGATCAGCAGCGTGGCGATGAAGAGCTGCTGCCCGTGTCCGGAGCCGGGGATCTGGTCGGTCAGAAGCGCTGCGCCGACAGCGAACGGAAGACCCGCAGCGCCCACGGTCACGACCGCGTCGCGCCGGACCAGCCCGGTCCCGCGGTAGCGGGCGGTGCTGAGCAGAGCGGACGGGAAGATGACCGTCAGGGAAGTGGCGATCGCGCCGATCGGCCCGACACCGAGCGCGCGCAACCCCATCTGGGCGAGCGCCCCCAGGCCGGCGCCCCCGAACAGTGTCGCGGCGAGTCCCGCGACCAGCCCGAGCGGGACGGCGAGTGCTTCGGTCGTGCTCAAGTCTCGATGCCGGCCAGCGTGGCCCGAGTGTCCACGTCGACGGGGGACCCGAGGCCGTCACACGCGACCAGCCGCATGGGCAGGCGGCTCAGCACCGTCCGGGGCTGCTCGCCATCCGCGAGGTCCGTCATCGCCTCGAAGATCGTGCGTTCCAGCACCACCGGGTGCATCGGCTCGCCACCGTAGGTCGCACGCACGGCAGCGACATCGGGCGAGCGGGCCCCGAGCACCCGCTCGATCGCCGCCGGGGACACGAGCGGCTGGTCGCCCAGCAGGACGACGGCTGCCTCGGCCTCCGGAATCGCCTCGAGGCCGGCCGCCAGCGAAGCTGCGAGACCTCGCCGCCAGTCGCTGCAGACGATGGGCTCTGCGCCGTGGAGGGGCACCCGGTCAAGCACCTCCTCGGCATCCGCGCCCAGGACCACGACGGTGCGGTCGAGCGATGCTGCGACGAGCACCACATGCTCGAGCAGCGGCTTGCCCGCGAGCGGCGCCACCTGCTTCGGGGCTCCGAACCGAGTCGCAGCGCCCGCCGCCAGGACGACGCCGGCGATCACCCGCCGGCCTCACGG
>JBOGZM010000030.1:0-3337 GCA_050697255.1 Solirubrobacterales bacterium | reverse complement strand
GGCGTGGCGCGCGCTCGCACGCGCGAACGCGAGCGCCGGCACCCGCGCCGCCGCGGCCGTGGCTTCCATCCGTGACCGACCTCGCATTGGCCCCGTGCTGCGGCGGTTATCGAGTCCCTAGGCTTCGATGTGATGTCACAAGAGCGGATCGACGCACTCCTACGGGCCTACACGGCGCTGAACAATGGCGATCTCGAAGCCGCCTGCGGGGGTCTGCAGCAAGACTTCGAGTTCATCCCGCCGCCGATGCTTCCCGAGACCGAGGTCGACAACGGCCCCGAGGGCCTGCGCCGGTTCTGGCAGAGATGGTCGGCGACCTTCGACAACTTCCACGTCGAGATCGAGGAGACGATCGATGCGGGCGACAGGGTGATCGTGATGGCCGCGGTCGCGGGCACCGCCCCCGGCCTTGGCACGGAGGTCAGGACGCCGAGCTTCGCGTGGGTCTGGTCCTTCGAGGGAGACACGCCGATCCGCATGGAGGCGATGCCGAACCGGGCCACTGCCCTGGAGGCCGTGGGCCTCACCGAGTAACGATCGCCTCGGCCTCGATCTCGCACCTCCAGCGGGGGTCGAGGAAGCCCGACACGACGACCATGGTCGAGACCGGCCGCGCCTCGCCGAATGCCTCCGCGTGCGCTGCCCCGATCGCCTCGCCGTCCGCGGCGTCGGTGATGAACATCCGGGTCCGCACCACGTCGCGCGGCTCGGCGCCGGCCTCGCGCAGCGCGGTCGTGACGATCTCGAAGCAGCGCCGCGCCTGCACCGCCGGGTCAGGGTCGCAGGAGCCGTCGGGCCAGATCGGCGCCGTGCCCGACACGAGCACGCGCTCGCCGACTCGCAGCGCGCGCGAGATGCCGATCTTCGGCTCGTAGGGCGACCCGGATGAGTAGTGCCTGCGCTCGGGCACGGCCGGCGCATCCTACGCCTCATGGAGCAGCCCGCGGGCGCGTTCTATAGTCATTCGCTTCGTGGGCTTCTACGTCACCACCCCGATCTACTACGTGAACGCGCAGCCCCACCTCGGGCATGCGTACACGACGATCGCCGCCGACGTGCTCGCGCGCCACATGCGCCAGCGCGGCGAGGACGTGTTCTTCCTCACCGGCACGGACGAGCACGGCGAGCCGGTCGCCGACGTGGCCGAGCGCGAGGGCGTCCCACCGCGCGAGCTGGCCGACCGCAACGTCGTCCACTTCAAGGAGATGGCGAGGCGGGTGAACGCCTCGATCGACTTCTTCATCCGCACCTCCGACCCCGAGCACGGCGCCGCGGTCCAGCGCTTCATGCAGGCCCTCTACGACCGCGGGCACATCTACCCCGGCACCTACGAGGGCTGGTACTGCCCCCGCTGCGCCGACTTCAAGACCGAGCAGGAGATCGTCGACGGCAGCAAGTGCCCGATCCACAGGATCGAGTTGAACTGGGAGAAGGAGGACAACTACTTCTTCCGGCTCTCCTCCTTCCAGGAGCCGCTCGAGCGGCTGTACGCGGAGCGGCGCGACTTCGTCATGCCGGGCACCCGCTACAACGAGGCGGTCGGGTTCATCCGCCAGGGGCTCGAGGACGTGTCCTGCACCCGCGCGCGCCTGCGCTGGGGGGTGAAGGCGCCGTGGGACGAGAGCCAGGTCTTCTACGTCTGGTTCGACGCGCTGCTCAACTACCTGACCGCGCTCGCCTACGCGCGGGAGGGCGAGGACCTGACCGACCGCTACTGGCCCGCCGACTTCCACCTGATCGGAAAGGACATCCTCAAGTTCCATGCGGTGATCTGGCCCGCGATGCTGATCGCCGCCGGCGTCGAGGTGCCGCGCCATCTGTTCATCCACGGCTTCCTGCTGATGGAGGGCGAGAAGATGTCGAAGTCGCTCGGCAACGTGCTGGACCCGTTCCAGGTGATGGACGTGTTCGGGACCGACGCGCTCCGCTACTACTGCCTGCGCGAGGTCAGCTTCGGCCAGGACGGCTCCGTCTCGACCGCCGGCTTCGAGGCCCGCTACAACACCGAGCTGGCGAACGAGTACGGGAACCTCGCAAGCCGCACGCTGGCGATGATCGGCCGCTACCGCGACGGGTTCGTGCCGCCGGCGCCGGCGTCATCTGAGCTGACCTCTGACTTTGACGGCCTGGCAGAGACGGTTCGCGATCGCTTCGACCGCGCCGAGCTGACGGCGGCGCTGGAGGTGATCTGGTCCCGGGGGGTGCGGAGACTGAATCGCTATGTCGAAGAGCAGGCGCCGTGGGCCCTCGCGAAGGAGGACGGCGACGCCACGCGGCTGGACGAGGTGCTCTACGGGCTGGCCGAGGGGCTGCGAGTGGTCAGCGTCCTACTACACGCCTACATGCCCGAGACCACCACACGCCTGCTGGATGCGTTGGGCCAGGACGACCTGTCGCTCGAGCGGGCGGCGTTCGGCGCGGTGCCGGGCGGCGCCACGGTCGGCAAGCTGCCGCCGCTGTTCCCGAAGATCGAGGCGGGCGCGCCCGCGCACACGCAGTCTTGACGCCCCGCCAGCTCGCCATGCTGGCGGGTGTCTCCGCGATCTGGGGCGCCTCCTATCTGCTGATCAAGATCGCGCTCGATGGATTCGCGCCGTCGATGATCGTGGCCGCGCGCGTGCTGCTGGCGGCGCTGCTGCTGTACGTGGTAATCGTGATCCGCGGCGGCGAGGACCGCGCGGCGCTCGAGTGGTTGCGCCGCCATCCCGGCCGTACCCTCGTGCAGGGGACGCTGGCGGTCTCGGTCCCTTTCATGCTGATCACGTTCGGTGAGACGCAGATCTCCTCCGGGCTGACCGGCGTCCTGATCTCTCCCGGTCCGCTGTTCATCGCGATGCTGGCGCCGCTGATCGACCCGACGGAGAAGGTCGACCGCCGGGCCGGCATCGGGGTCGTGATCGGGTTTGCCGGCGTGGCGATGCTGATCGGCGTGGACACCGTCCACAGCGTCGGTGAGTTCCTGGGCGCGATGGCGATGGTCGGCGCCGCGCTCGCCTACGGCCTCGGCGCGATGTACGCGCGCCTGAAGTTCCGGGGCGTGCCGCCGCTGGTCGTGAGCTTCGCCGCGTGCGCCGTCGCCGCCGTCCTCACGATGCCGCCCGCGCTCGCCACACTTGGGGAGAACCACCCGGACGCGGGCGAGATCGCCGCCGTCGTGTCCCTGGGCGCGATCGGCACCGCGGTGGCGTTTGCGCTCTACTTCGGCCTGATCGCAGAGGTCGGCGCCGGCAGGGCGGCGCTGTGCGGATACCTGATCCCGCCGCTCGCGCTCGCCTACGGCGCCGTGCTGCTCGACGAGGAGGTCACGGCCGCGGCGATCGCCGGGCTGGTGCTGATC
>JBOGZM010000029.1:0-2478 GCA_050697255.1 Solirubrobacterales bacterium | reverse complement strand
GCAGCGGACATGCGGGTGGCGCGGTTGGCGGTGCGCCAGCATGCCGTCGTGAGCCGGCGTCAGCTGCTAACGATGGGGCTCGGTAAGGACGCGATCTGGCATGGGCTGGCGCCAGGTCGTGCACGAGCCCTGCCGCGTAGTCGCGTTGCTCACGTCCAGGCTGCGGTGAAACCGGTTGCTAGGGTCTGGCGCGCCTTGTCGACCGCCACCGATCTGAAGCGCACGCCTCTATATGAGGCTCACGTCCGCGCGGGCGCGCGCCTGGTGCCGTTCGCCGGTTGGGAGATGCCGGTGCAGTACGAGGGCGTGCGGCAGGAGCACGTCGCCGTGCGCACCGGGGCCGGTCTGTTCGACGTGTCGCACATGGGCGAGATCGAGACGCGCGGCCCCCGCGCCGAGGAGTTCCTCCGGCACCTGCTGACCAACGACATCGCGAAGGTGGCGCCCGGGGGAGCGCAGTACTCGCTCTTGTGCCGGGAGGACGGCGGCGTGCTCGACGACCTGTTCACCTACCGGTTCGCCCCGGACGGCGACGAGGAGCGCTTCCTGACGGTGGTCAACGCCTCGAACGCGGACACCGACTTCGAGTGGTTCCGCCGCCAGGCGGAGAGCTGGGACGGGGTCGAAGTGGCGGATCGCTCCGCCGGCTACGCGATGCTCGCCCTCCAGGGTCCGCGGGCGCTGGAGGTCCTGAGCGCGGTGCTCGACACGGGCGCCGTCCCGGATCGCTTCCATCACGGCGAGGCCGTCGTGGCGGGCGCGCCGGCCCTCGTGTGCCGCACCGGGTACACCGGCGAGGACGGGGTCGAGTTGCTGCTGGAGCCGGGGGCCGCGCCGGGTGTGTGGGACGCGCTGCTCGAGCACGGGGCACGCCCGGCCGGGCTGGGCGCGCGCGACACGCTGCGCCTCGAGGTGTGCTACCCGCTTTATGGCGATGACCTGACCCCGGAGCGAACGCCGATCGAGGCGGGGTTGAAGTGGGCCTGCGCGCTCGACAAGAACTTCATCGGCGCTGAGCGGCTGCGGGTCCAGGCCGAGCAGGGCACCGCGGAGAAGCTCGTCCCGTTCGTCTTCACCGGCCCCGGCATCCCGCGGCAGGGCAATGACGTCCTCGAGGGCGGCGGGCGGGTCGGCTCGGTGACAAGCGGTACCCTCTCTCCCTGCCTGGAGGTGGGCATCGGGATGGCATACGTCTCGGCCGCCATGACCGAGCCCGGCACCGACCTGATCGTGGACGTGCGCGGGAAGGAACGGCCCGCCCGCGTCTCAAGGAAGCCTCTCTACAAGAAGGGAGACTAGTTTTGGCCGACGCATCGAGCGCCGCCGAGTCCTATCCGGACGACCTCCTCTACCACCCCGAGCACGACTGGATCCGGGTCGCGGGGGACGAGGCCACCTTCGGCATCACGTGGTACGCGCAGGACGCGCTCGGCGAGGTGGTCTTCTTCGACCCCCCAGACGTGGGGACGAAGGTCAGCAAGGACCAGCCCTACGCCGAGGTGGAATCGGTGAAGGCCGTGTCCGACGTGATCGCGCCGGTGTCCGGCGAGGTGACCGCCGTCAACGAGGCGGTTTCCGAGACGCCCGAGCTCATCAACGAGGATCCCTACGATGCTGGGTGGCTCGTGCGCGTGCGGCTCAGCGATCCTTCCGAGACCGAGCAGCTGCTGAGCGCCGACCAGTACCGCGCCCAGCTCACCGAGGAGTGACTCCGACTTGACCCGTTACACGTCCGCCACCGAGCGCGACCGCGAGCAGATGCTCGCGGCAGTCGGCGCGGCCTCCGTCGAGGAGCTGTTCGAGGACATCCCGCCGAGCGTGCGGCTGGAGCGGCCGCTCGACCTGCCCGCCGGCATGCCGGAGGCCGAGGTGTACGAGCGCCTGGCGGAGCTCGGTTCGCGCAACGCGAACGCCGAGACCGAGATCACGTTCCTGGGCGCCGGCATGTACGACCACTACGTGCCGGCGATCGTCGACTCGATCACGCAGCGGTCGGAGTTCCTGACCCCGTACACGCCCTACCAGCCCGAGATTTCGCAGGGCACCCTCCAGGCGATGTTCGAGTTCCAGACCGCGATCTCGGAGCTGACGGGGCTGCCGGTGGCAAGCGCGGGGCTGTACGAGATGCCGTCGTCTGTCGCCTCTGCCGGCTACCTGGCGAAGAACGCGACCGGGCGGGACCGGTTCCTCGTCTCGCGCGGCCTGCATCCCCATGCGCGCGAAGCGCTCGCGACATACGCGGCCGGCTTCGGGGCGGAGATCGAAGAGGTGCCGCTCGCGCATGGCGCCACCGACCTGGCCGCGCTCGAAGCTGCGGTAGACGAGCGGGTCGCGGCCGTGTTCCTGCAGCAGCCGAACTTCCTCGGCACGGTCGAGGACATGGCGGCGCTCGCGCCGGCGGCCAAGCGTTCGGGCGGGCTGCTGGTGACCACCGTCGACGCGCCGACGCTCGGGATCCTGCGACCCCCCGGTGAGTTC
>JBOGZM010000028.1:0-3221 GCA_050697255.1 Solirubrobacterales bacterium | reverse complement strand
AGGCTAGGCGCTGCCGCAGCGCCGCACGCCACGCTCGGGGGGTCGCGGCAGGCGTCCCGCCCCCCGTCGCCGGCGCAGCCCCGCCGTGCGGGTCGCGGCCGCGAGGCTGACCGACCGGCGGGTCGGGCTGCTGTTCGCCGTCTTCCTGGTGCTGCTCGGCTTTGCGAGCCTGCGGGCCGGCTACCTGCTCGCCTTCAAGGGCGGCGACCTGAAGTCGCGCGCCGCCACCCAGTCGGTGGAGAACGTGAAGGTGATCGCCCAGCGCGGGACGATCACCGATCGCAACGGGGCGGAGCTGGCCGTGTCCGAGGACGCCTCGACCGTGTTCGCGACGCCGTTTTTGATCAAGGACCCCGTGGGCACGGCGCGCCGCATCGCACCGCTCGTGGGGCGCCCGGAGACCGAGGTGATGGAGGTGCTCGCGGACCGGCAGAAGGGCTTCGCGTACCTCGCGCGCAAGATCAAGGCCGCCAAGGGCCGCCAGGTCGAGCGGCTGAAGATCGAGGGCATCGGCGTGCTCGACGACGCGCGCCGCTACTACCCGGAGCGGGAGAAGGCCGCCCAGGTGATCGGGTCGGTGGGAGTCGACAACGTCGGGCTGTCCGGGGTCGAGCAGCAGCTCGACGAGGAGCTGCGGGGGGCGGACGGCGAGCAGCGGATCGTCAAGGACGCGCGTGGCACCCCGGTGTCGCTGGACGAGTTGAAGGACGGCCACTCCGGGGAAGACCTGCGCCTGACCCTCGACATCTCGGTCCAGGACCGGGCCGAGCAGGTGCTGGCCGGGGTCGGCACGACCTACCAGCCCAAGGGTGCGACGGCGATCGTGTTGGACCCCCATTCCGGCGACCTGCTGGCGATGGCGAACTGGCCGCGCGTCGACGCCAACCGGGTCGAGGACGCCCCCGCGTGGGCGCGCGTCAACCGTGCTGTCGGCTTCACGTACGAACCGGGTTCCACCTTCAAGTCGTTCACCGTCGCGGGTGCGCTGTCGGACGGCATCGTGCGACCCGAGACGGCGTTCCGGGTCGGCCCGCAGATCCAGGTCGCCGACCGCATCATCAAGGAGGCGCACGGCACCGGCGGGGTATTCACCGTGTCCGAGATCCTGGCCCGGTCCTCCAACGTCGGGGCGGTCCGCATCGGCCAGCGCCTCGGCGCGCGCCGGTTCGACCGCTGGGTGCACCGGTTCGGCTTCGGGCGGCTCACCGAGCTGCCGCTGCCGGGCGAGTCGGCCGGCATCGTGCCGCGCGCGAAGGACTACTCGGGATCGTCGATCGGGAACCTGCCGATCGGGCAGGGGCTCGCCGTCACCCCGGTCCAGATGGTCGCCGCCTACGCGGCGATCGCGAACGGCGGCGTGCTGCTGAAGCCGCGGCTCGTGCTGGACGGAGAGCCGGCGGAGGGGCGGCGCGTGCTGCCGGCCCCGACCGCGGCCCGCGTGCGCCGCATGCTGGAGGGCGTGCTGGGACCGGAGGGGACCGCCCCCGAGGCGGCCGTCGAGGGCTACGACATCGGCGGCAAGACGGGTACCGCCGAGAAGCCCGAGGACGGCGTGTACTCGAAGGACAAGTTCGTCGCGTCGTTCGTCGGCTTCGCGCCCGCTCAGGACCCGCGCCTGCTGGTGGCGGTGATCGTGGACGAGCCCAAGCTCGTGCACTCGGGGGGCGAGGTGGCTGCGCCGGCGTTCGAGAAGATCGCCAGCTTCGCGCTGCCGTACCTCGGCATCGCGCCGGAGTAGCGTGCAAGCCACCGGTGCCCGCCGTGGGCGAGCCTAGAATTTCGTCCCGATGACGCTGCGCGAGTTGCTCGACGCCGCCGGGGTCCCCGCGCCGCCGGACGGCGGTGACGTCCCGATCACGGGCCTGGCCTACCGGAGCGAGAGCGTCACCCCGGGGACGCTCTTTTTTTGCGTGACCGGCTTCGTCGTGGACGGGCACCAGTTCGCGCCCGACGCCGTGCGCCGCGGAGCGTCTGCGCTCGTGTGCGAGCGGCCGCTCGGCAGCGAGGTGCCGGAGGTGGTGGTGCCCAGCGTGCGCGCGGCGATGGGTCCGCTGGCGGCCTCCTTCCACGGCAGGCCCACCTCACGGCTGCGCGTGGCCGGCGTGACCGGCACGAACGGCAAGACCACGACCACCTTCCTGACGCGCCACGTGCTCGAGGCGGCCGGCGTGCAGACCGGACTGCTCGGCACCGTCCACTCCGTGATCGGAGGCCGCGTCGAGGAGGTCGAGCGCACGACCCCCGAGGCGATCGACGTCCAGGCCACCTTCGTCCGGATGCTCGAGGGCGGGGACCGGGCATGCGTGATGGAGGTCTCGTCCCACGCGCTGGACCTGCACCGCAGCGCCGGCATCGACTTCGACTGCGCGGTGTTCACGAATCTCACGCAGGACCACCTCGACTTTCACGGCACGCTCGACGACTACTACGCTGCCAAGCGCGGGCTGTTCCTGCCGGAGGCCGGGGCACCGCCGCCGGCCGCGGTCGTGAACATCGACGACGAGTGGGGCAGGCGCCTCGCGGTCGAGGTGGCGGAGGCGGGGCACCGCGGGCTCGTCACGTTCGCCCTCGAGCGGGAGGCCGACTACCGGGCCCGGGCGGTGCGCTACGACTCAGCAGGCTCGTCGTTCGAGTGTGCGACAGCGGCGGGGGCGGTCGAGGTGCGGGTCCCGCTGCCGGGCCTCTTCAACGTCTACAACTCGGTCGCGGCCCTTGCCGCGGCGGGCACCCTGGGCGTGCCGCTGGACGTGGCCGCCGCCGCGCTCGAGTCGGTGCGGCGCATCCCGGGTCGCTTCGAGCCGGTGGAGGAGGGGCAGCGCTTCGGCGTCCTGGTGGACTACGCCCACACGCCCGACTCGCTCGAGAACGTCCTGCGCTCGGCGCGGGCCCTGCTCGAGCAGGGCGGCGGCGACGGTCGCCTGATCGTCGTGTTCGGGGCCGGCGGCGACCGCGACCGCAAGAAGCGGCCGTTGATGGGAGCTGCGGCGCGGCGCCTGGCCGACCACACGCTCGTGACCTCGGACAACCCGCGCTCGGAGGAGCCGGACGCGATCATCGCGTCGATCGTGGCCGGCGCCGAGGGCGCCGCCCCGGCGGGCGAGGGCTCGGCGGTGGAGGTGGAGGCGGACCGCCGCGTCGCGATCGAGCGCGCGCTGGACCTGGCCCGACCGGGCGACATCGTCCTGATCGCGGGCAAGGGGCACGAGCAGGGCCAGGAGTTC
>JBOGZM010000027.1:0-5175 GCA_050697255.1 Solirubrobacterales bacterium | reverse complement strand
CGCCCTCGCCAGCCGCGCCGACCTGCCGATCCCCGAGTGGCTGTTCGGGTGGGCCGCGGCCGTGGTCCTGATCGTGTCGTTCGCCGCGCTCGCGCTCCTGTGGCAGGAGCCCAGGCTCGAGGGCAGGGACCGCTTCCGCCCCCTGCCCGAGGGCCTCTCGTTCGCGCTCGTGAACACCGCCACGGAGGTCTTCGCCGGCCTGGTGGGGGTCGGGTTGCTGGCACTCACGGTCTACGCCGGGCTCGCGGGGGTCCAGTCGCCCCAGGCCAACTTCGCCCCCACGTTCATATACGTGGTCTTCTGGGTCGGCCTGGTGCCGGCCAGCATCCTGCTCGGCGACGTGTTCCGGGCGTTCAACCCGTGGCGGGCGCTCGCGCGGGCCGCGGGCTGGGTGAGCGCCCGCGTTGCCGGCCCGCTGCCGGCGCCCTTCCGCTATCCGGAGTGGCTCGGGAGGTGGCCGGCCGCCGCCGGGCTGCTCGGGTTCGCCTGGATGGAGCTGGCCTACACGAACGGCGACGACCCCAGCACGCTCGCGGTCGCGGCGCTGGTCTACACCGCGCTCACCCTGATCGCGATCGCCTGCTTCGGCACCGAGGCCTGGATCTCCCGGGGGGAGGCGTTCTCGGTCTACTTCAACCTGTTCTCGCGGATATCGCCGGTCGAGGCGCGTGCCGGCCGCCTGGGGCTGCGCCCGCCGCTCGCAGCGCTCACCCGGCTCAGCCCCGCGCCGGGCACCGTCGCGGCGCTGGTCGTGATGATCGGGACGGTCGCCTTCGACGGCGCCAGCGAGGGCCGGCCGTGGACCGACGTCGCGCCCGACATCCAGGACTTCTTCACCTCGATCGGGTTCAGCCTCGGCACCGCCCTGGAGCTGACGTTCACGGTCGGGATGCTGATCGGCCTCGCGCTCGTCGCGGCGGTCTTCCTGCTCGGGATCGTGGGAGTCCGGACGGTCGACGGGCGCCCGTTCGGGGTCGTCGCGCGCTCGTACCTGCACACGCTGGTGCCGATCGCGGCCGTCTACGTGATCGCGCATTACTTCTCGCTGCTGGCCTACAACGGGCAGGCGCTCGCCTACCTGGGCTCCGATCCGCTCGGCGAGGGATCGGACCTGTTCGGCACGGCCGACGCCACGATCGACTACAGCGTGATCGGGGCGACGGCGATCTGGTACGTGCAGGTCGGCGTGCTCGTCGCGGGCCACGTCTGCGGGCTCGTGCTGGCGCACGACCGGGCGCTGGCCGTATACGAGAAGGCCCGCGCCGCGACGACCTCGCAATACTGGATGCTCGCGGTGATGGTCGCCTTCACGACCGGCGGCCTGTTCCTGCTCTCACAGGCGAACCAGTGACACTCCTGCTCGCACATGCGGGCCACGTGCTCGTCGACCTGCTCACGGTCGCGCCGGTGATCGTGCTGATCCTGTGGTTCGCATTCATCACGATCCGTGACCGGCGTGCCGGTGCCGACGACGAAGAGGGCGAGCCGCCACGGACCTGACGGCGCTCTACCTGCTCGTACTGCCGGCCGTGCTGTACGTGCGCGCGACGCGAATCCTCGCCGGCCGCGGCTACCGGGTGCCCGCACTCCAGCAGGTCGCCTGGTTCGGCGGCCTCGGGCTGATGGGAGTGGCGCTGCTCTCGCCCCTGGACTCGCTGGGGGAGACCGACCTGCTGTCAGCCCACATGGCGCAACACCTCCTGATCGCCGACCTCTCCGCGCCGCTGCTCGTGATCGGCCTGCGCTCCCCCGTGTACGCGTTCGTCCTGCCGCGCTCGCTGTTCTCCGCGATCGCCCGCTCGCAGCGCCTGCGCGCCGCGTTCAGGTTCGTGAAGCAGCCGTGGATCGCCGCACCGCTCTGGATCCTGACGCTCTACGGCTGGCATCTGGCGCCCGCGTACGAGGCCGCGCTGCGCTCGCCCGTGCTGCACGCCCTCCAGCACCAGACGTTCATCGCGGTCTCGGTGCTCGTATGGCTGTCGGTGCTGGAGCCGGCGCGGCGCCGGGTGCCGGGGGAGCTGTGGAAGATCGCGCACATCGTCGGCGTGCGCTTCGCCGGGATGTTCCTGGGCATGGCGTTCGTGATTCTCCAGAGGCCGATCTACGAGGGCTTCTACGGGCAGCGGGCACTCGAGCACGGCCTCACGCCGGCCGGGGACCAGCAGATCGCCGGCGGGCTGATGCTGGCGATCGACTTCCTGGTGATGGTGGGCGCCCTGGTGTTCTTCTTCCTCCGGGCGGCCGAGGATGCCGAGCGGGCCGAGCAGTCAGCGGGCGCCGCCGAGGGCGCCGGCCCCGCCGACCGAGAGATGAGCGCAGCGCCGAAACCGACTGCTGCGCGGTTAGGGGGTCCATAGCAATCAAGAGTGCGCAGCCGTTGGCCTCTGTGCCGCGCGGCGACGTGAAGTTAGGATGAATCCCGCTATTACTTGACAAGGAGGATTCACTAGAAACATGGCCGACACCGTGCAGATCGCGATGCCCCAGATGGGCGAGTCGGTGTCGGAGGGGACGATCCTCACCTGGCACAAGCAGGAGGGTGACTGGGTCGAGAAGGACGAGACGATCGTCGAGGTCTCGACCGACAAGGTCGACGCGGAGGTCCCGGCGCCCTCCACGGGCAAGCTGGTCAAGATCCTGGCCCAGGAGGACGAGACCGTCGCGGTGGGCCAGGCGCTCGCGGAGCTCGAGCCGGGCGAGGCGCCGGCCGGTGACGGCGGCGCTCCGAACAAGGAGCCGACGACCGTGGCCGCGGCCGCTGAAGGCAACGGCGGCGAGTCCGCGCGTGAAGCGGCCGGCCCAACCGCGACGACAACCCCTCCCGCGTCGACCGGGACGCCCAGCACCCCGATCGCGCGTCGCGTCGCGGCCGCGCACGGCATCGACCTCGAGCAGGTGAGTGGCACGGGCACGGGCGGACGCGTCGTGAAGGAGGACGTCCTCTCGTACATCGAGCGCAACGGCGGTGACGGGGACGGCGCGACGGCAGCCCCGCCGCGCCCCCCGGCGCCCTCGGCCGAGCCCAAGCCGCAGCCGCTGCGTGGCGTTGACGCCACGCTTGCGCGCTACATGTCCGACAGCCTCTCGATCCCCACCGCGACCAGCTTCCGCACCATCGAGGTGGACACGCTCGACCGGCGTCGCCGCCAGCTGAACGAGGCGCTGAAGGCGGCGCGGCGCGACATGAAGGTGTCGTTCACGCACCTGATCGGCTATGCGATCGCCGCCGCGGTGAGCGACCACCCCGGGATGAGCCACACCTTCGGCGAGCTGGACGGCAAGCCGCACCGGATCGTGCACGAGCACGTGAACCTGGGACTGGCCGTCGACGTGCAGCGCAAGGACGGCTCCCGCACGCTGATCGTGCCGGTGATCAAGGGCGCGGACGCGATGGACTTCGCGGGCTTCCGCGAGGTGTACGAGGACCTGATCCGCAAGACCCGCGACGGGTCGCTGTCGCCCGACGACCTCCAGGGCGCGACGATGACGCTCACCAACCCGGGCGGGATCGGGACCGTCGCCTCTGTGCCAAGGTTGATGCCGGGCCAGGGCTGCATCGTCGCGACCGGGGCGATCACCCTCCCACCCGGCGTGCGAGGGATGGAGAAGTCGCGGATCGCGGAGCTGGGCGTGTCGAAGGTCATGACCATGACCTCGACCTACGACCACCGCGTGATCCAGGGCGCGGAGTCGGGCGCCTTCCTGGGCCGGATCGAGGAGCTGCTCCAGGGCGCCGACGGCTTCTACGAGCAGGTCTTCCGCAGCTTCGGGCTGGAGACGCCCGCCGCCCCGGTCGCCGAGCCGGTCGCGCCGCCCATCGGTCCGGCGCCGTCCGAGGAGATGCTCTCCCACGTGCAGGCGGCCACGTCGCTCGTGAAGGCGCACCGCACGCACGGCCACCTCGCGGCGCGGCTGGACCCGCTCGGCTCGGAGCCGGTCGGCGACCCGGCGCTGGAGCCCGCGACCGTCGGCCTCGCGCCGGAGGTGATGGAGCAGATCCCCGCCCACATCCTGCGGATCCAGGTGCCCGGAGCGACGCTCGCCGAGGCGCTGCCGCACCTGCGCGAGACGTACTGCGGCACGATCGCCTACGAGATCGAGCACATCTCGGACCACCAGCAGCGGGTGTGGCTGCGCAACCGGGTCGAGTCCGGCAAGTACCGCCGCCCGCTGTCGCCCGAGGAGAAGAAGCGCGTCCTCAGCAGGCTCACCGACGCGGAGGCGCTCGAGACCTACCTGCACCGCGCGTTCCTGGGGGCGAAGAGCTTCTCGATCGAAGGTCTCGACTGCCTGATCCCGATGCTCGACGAGACGTTCGGGCTGGCCGCCGACGGAGGGGTGCGTGACGTGTTCATGGGCATGGCGCACCGTGGGCGGCTGAACGTGCTCGCGCACGCGGTGGGACGGCCGTATGCGGAGATCCTGGCCGAGTTCGAGGGTGAGAAGGACGTCGACGTCGTGACCGCGCGGCCACGTGGAGGCACGGGCGACGTCAAGTACCACCAGGGCGCGAGCGGCACCTACTGGACGGACGAGGGCAAGGAGATCAGCGTCACGCTGGCCTCGAATCCGAGCCACCTCGAGTACGTCGACCCGGTCGTCGAGGGGCGCGCGCGTGCACAGCAGACTGAGCGCGACGAGCAGCTCGCCAAGCACTTCCCGCGCCGCGCGCTGCCCGTGCTGATCCACGGCGACGCCGCCTTCCCCGCCGAGGGTGTGGTCGCCGAGACCCTCAACCTCGAGGCGCTCGACGGCTACGACACGGGCGGCGTGCTCCACGTCATCGCCAACAACCAGATCGGCTTCACCACCGAGCCGCACGAGGCGCGCTCCACCCGCTATGCGTCGGACCTCGCGAAGGGCTTCGACATCCCGATCGTGCACGTGAACGCGGACGACCCCGAGGCCTGCATCGCGGCCGCGCGCCTTGCGATGGCGTACCGCGAGGAGTGGCGCCGTGGTGTCGTGATCGACCTGATCGGCTATCGCCGCTTCGGACACAACGAGGCCGACGAGCCCGCCTACACGCAGCCCGAGATGTACCAGGTGGTCAAGGGCAAGAAGCGCGTGAGCGAGATATGGGCCGATCGTCTCGTCACCGACGGCGTCGTCTCGCGCGAGGAGGTCGACGCGCAGCAGCAGGAGGTCTGGGACCACCTCTCCGCGCTGCACGCG
>JBOGZM010000026.1:0-1854 GCA_050697255.1 Solirubrobacterales bacterium | reverse complement strand
CGCTGACGTCGACCAGCGCCCGCGGCCGCAGCCGCCAGCGCGCATAGGCCTCGACGTTCTCCTGCAATGTCTGCTCGTCGCCGGCGCCACCGGCGAAGTATCCGTATGCCCCCGCGGACAGCGACTCGCGGGCGAGTTGCTCGTAGTCGGCCACGTTGCAGGGCTCGACCGGAATGCCCTCGATCGCTGCCGCGGGTGATCTGCCTGAGTCGTCGTCTCGCATGTGATGCAGGATGGAGAATCTAGTGGTCATGATCGGAACGTTCACCAGGAAAGGGCGCGGAGGCCGCCCTTTCCGGTGAGACGTTTCGAGCAGGGCCACAGATCGTCGACATGTCGCGAGAGAGCACGCAGCCCCAGGCTCCATCGGCCTCCGCGCGGGCGACGGCCCAGTTGATCGTGGGGCTGCTGCTCGCGATCACGACGCCGTTTCTCCCACCGACCGCCCTGGGCGCGCTGTGGGTGGGGGTGTCGCTGGCCCGCGGGGGTCACAGGGTGCACGCCGGGCTGGTGTTCCTCGTGACCGCGGCCGTGATTGCGATCGTGATCGCCGGGCTCGTTGCCTAGGCGCGACGCTCCCACATCTGCACCGCGCCGAGGTCGCGGTAGCCCAGCATCCGGTAGACGCCCGCGCCCATCTTCGTCGCCTGCAGGCTGGTGGTGGTGCAGCCACGCTCGCGCGCGTCGTGCAGCGCATGGGTCAGCAGGCGGCCGGCCAGCCCGCGGCCGCGGGCCTCGGGGAGGGTCGCGACGAGCGTGACCGAGAAGTCGCCGTTGTGGTAGTGACCCGCCGCGCAGCACACGGGCCGCCCGTCGACTCGCGCGACGTAGCAGTGCAGCGATGGAGCGCTCCGCAGCGAGCGCTCGAAATGGTTCCCGCCGACTGCGTAGGACAGGTCGTTGAGGCGGGCGACGGTGGTCAGGTCGGGGCTGGGATCCAGGTCCAGCTCGGTCGGCCGGGGCGCCCGAAACGCGGCCAGCTCCATCGCCATCGCCTCCGGGTCGGCGTCGAGCACGTGCCCGGAGCGCTCGAGGGCTCGCACTGCCTCGGCATCGCCCGCGGGGGCCCACACGGTCCAGGCCCGTACGTCCGCCTCCTCGTAGATCGCCGCCAGTTCCGGGAGCGCCCGCTCGAGGTCGCCCACGCGGTCGTACACCACTGAGTTCACGACGGAGCGGTCCGGGGCCGCCGGCACGACCGCCGCCAGCACCGACTCCCGCTCCACGACGCGGGCATCCGGCGAGGCCCCGCCGAGGAGCCGGCAGAACTCTCTCAGGCTGGCGTACTGGCGGTCGAAGAGCGCCTGACCCTCCATCGCAGGCCAGGCACTTTAGATAGGGATGCCGGACGCGGCGCTTTCCGCGTGCTTCAAGAACGGTTGCGCGGCGTCGATAGATGCATTAGTTCACTTGTCGAGGCCTGGTGGCGAACGGATGACCCCTCTTCTCATAATGGCCGGCGTGGCCGGGCTCGTCGTGCTCTGGGGCGTGCTGACGTTCAACGCTCTGGTGCGGGCCCGCAACCGTGTGAACGAGGGGTGGAGCGGGGTGGATGTGCAGCTCAGGAGGCGCCGCGACCTGGTGCCGAACCTCGTCCAGGCCGTCGAGGCGTACGCGCGCCACGAGCGGGCCACGATGACCGCGCTGACCGACGCCCGGTCGGCGGCGGCCGCATCCATGTCGCGCGTCTTCCGCGAGCAGGCCGAGTCGCGTCTCTCCGGCGCGCTGGTCGCGGTGCACCTGGCGGCGGAGGCCTATCCCGACCTGCGCGCCTCGCGGGGCTTCGGCCGCCTCCAGGCCCAGCTCGCCGCGGTCGAGGATGACATCGTCGGCGCGCGGCGGATCTTCAACTCC
>JBOGZM010000025.1:0-2166 GCA_050697255.1 Solirubrobacterales bacterium | reverse complement strand
CGCCCGGGCCGCTCGACCCGCGCGGGAAGCACACGAAGCAGCCGCCCACGCTCACCTCGCCGGACGGCCGCCACCGCGGCGCCTCGACAACCGCCAGCCGCTGCTGCTCGACCATCAGCGGGGCAGGTTCTTTCGGCCACTCCATCAAGTCAATCCGGGGGTGAATCTTCGAGCCGTGCTGGCTTTTCCTCACAGTGGCAGGAAAAGGCAGCACGGTAGAGCAGAAATTGGCGCTGATGGCGGGTCGGGCGCATGGTGTCGTGACGCGCACGCGGTTGCTGCGCGCCGGCGTCACGGATGCGCAGATCGAGAACCGGCTGTGCACGGGCCCGTTGCTGCGCGAGCACCGTGGGGTGTACCGCGTCGGGCACCGGGCGCCGAGCACCGAGGCGCGGTATCTGGCGGCGGTCTGTGCCTGCGGCGAGGGCGCGCTGTTGAGCGGCCGGGCGGCCGGCCATCTGCTCCGCCTGCTCAAGGGAAGCGCGCCGCAGCCGGAGGTGACGGCGCGCACCTACCGGCGCGTGAAAGGCGTCCGGACGCACCGCACCCGCCTCGACCCTCGAGACGTGACCACCTGGCGCGGGATCCCGGTGACCACGGTGCCGCGCACGCTGGTCGACCTCGCGGCCATGCTACCGACCGACGACCTCACACGCGCGTGCCACGAGGCCGGTGTCCGGCACGGCACGACGCCGGCCAGGGTCGAGGCCGTGCTCGCGCGACGGCCGAACAGCCCGGGCGCGACAAAGCTGCGCGAGATCCTGCGCGACGAGACGCGGATCACGCTCAGCAAGCTCGAGAAGGGCTTCCTCGCGCGGTTGCGCGCAGCGGGACTCGTGCTGCCGCAGACCAACCGCCCGGCCGGGGGGCGCCGCGTCCATTGCCGCTGGCCCGGGCAGCGCCTGACCGTCGAGCTCGACAGCTACCGCTACCACCACTCCCGCCATGCATGGGAGCAGGACCGGCGCCGCGAGCGCGAGGCCCATGCCCGGGGCGACGAGTTCCGCCGCTACACGTACGGCGACGTCTTCGAGGACCCGGGGCGCATGCTGGCCGAGCTACGGTCCCTTCTTCCGCAGACGAGAAGGACACGAAGCAGCCGTTAGCTTCGACCCGGTGCCCGTAACCCGGACTCTTCAGGCGCCGAGCCCGGCGGCCGCGAACGCCTCGCTGTGGTCAAGGTACGCCTCGATCCGAACCACCTTGCCGTCGCCGATCGTGTAGATCCAGCCGGGCCGCGCCTCGACCGTCGCCCCACTGCCCTTTCCGCGCGTGCGGATGTGAAAGACGACCAGCGCCCTGTTCTCGCCGAGCTCGATGAAGTCCTCCGCCTCGAAGGTGAAGGCGTCGAAGCTCTCGGTGAACTGCATGAAGTAGCGGCCGACCGCCTCGCGTCCCCGGTAGACCCCCGCCTCTGGAAACCGCGGATCCTCCTCGATCTCGATCTGAGGGTCGAATGAATCGAAGACGACCGCGCGCGTCTCGCGATCCAGTACGTCCAGTACCCGCCCGGTCGGGGTCCCTGATCCGGCTCGCCTCCTCGAACGTGCGGCGGACCACTTCGACTGCCTGCTCGGACATCGCCATGCTCAAGTATCGCGCCCCGCGTGCGGCACCGCGGGCGCTAGCTTGTGGGAGTGAGGCCTTTCTGAAGTTCGGAAGGAGAGACATGGGCGAGATCGACATCCGGTCCGTCGCCGTCGTGGGCGGCGGCTTCATGGGCTCGGGCATCGCCGAGTCCGCCGCCCGGGCGGGCTTCGGCGCCACCGTCGTGGACGTGGACGAGGCGGCGCTCGACCGCTGCCGCACTCGCATCGAGAGGTCGATGGCGCACGCGATCGAGCGCCGGAAGCTGGACGGCGCCGGTCGCGACGCGGCGTGGGAGCGGATCGACCTGACCACCAGCCTGGAGGACGTGGACGGCGCCGATCTCGTGATCGAGGCCGTGCCCGAGGAGGTGGGCCTCAAGGACGAGGTGATGCGTGCGCTCGACTGCATCGTGCTTGACACCACCATGGTCGCGTCCAACACCTCCTCGATCCCGATCGCCGAGCTCGCGTCGAACATCTCCCGGCCCGAGCGCGTGGTCGGCCTGCATTTCTTCTCGCCGGTCCCGGTGATGAAGCTGGTGGAGGTGGTGGTCGCGCTCGACACGAGCGCGGAGAC
>JBOGZM010000024.1:0-11129 GCA_050697255.1 Solirubrobacterales bacterium | reverse complement strand
TCACGCGCACGTGCGCGTCCTGCTGAATGTTGCGCACGTAGTCGGCGTGGTAGCCGTGCTCCGTGACGATCCAGAACAGGTTGCCGCGCAGGCCGTTTCCGACCGGCACCCGCCGCGGCAGGCCGCTCTTGCGGCCGGTGGTCTCGAGCAGGGCGTGCGTGGGGGCGAGGCCGCGATCGACCAGGCGCCGCACGATCGGGTTGACCAGGCGCGTGGTGACGAAGGTGCTGATCGCGCGCTTGCGGGCCGACGGCGCGCGGCTGACTCCGGTCACCCCGTGGGCAGCTGCTCCGGGCCTGCGAACCGGCGGCGGGGCCCCTCCGAGGGCGTCTTCGGCCGGCCGCTGCGCAGGCCGAACGAGCGGAAAAGCGGTCGCGGACTCTGCGACATCTCGGTGTCGCAGCGCGGACACCGCTTGCTCTTCTTGTAGGCAGTGCCGCCGTAGACCGTCAGGCGGCATTGCGGACAATGGATGTACGGCACCTGAGCCAGCTGGACTCCCCTCCCAAGGAAGCCGTCGGGCGACGGACGGAGATCATACTGACTAATCGGTAAGTTGCAACCTCCGCCGCGGGGGCGCATCGGCCCCGCCCTGCTACGCCGCTCAGGCGTACGTGGCGGTGGCGGCCGCGGGCTCCACGGTCGCGGGCCGCCCGTCCATCACGACCCGCGCGCCGCGCTGCGGGACGAGTGTCACGTTGCGCAGCCGGGTGCGCTCCGGCGCCGCATCCGGCGCCCGCAGCTCGGCACGCGCGACCACCGTCTGGAGCACGGTCCGGATCTCGAGCTGCGCGAACGCGGCACCGAGGCAGCGTCGCACGCCGCCACCGAACGGGATCCACGTGTATGGCGCCGGCTGGCCGGCGAGGAACCGCTCGGGCCGGAACACGTACGGGTCCGAGTACACCTGCGGCAATAGCTGGAGGAGCGCGATCGCGGGCACCACGATCGTGCCCGCCGGAACGATCCACCGGCCCAGCTCCACGTCGGTCGTGACGAGCCGGGCGACGTCCGTGATCACCGGCCGCACGCGCAGCGTCTCCTTCACGACCGCGTCCGCGTAGTCGTCTCCTCCGCGCTCGACCTCTGCGCGCAGCTCGCGCATCGCGCCCGGGTTGCGCAGCAGCCGCTCGAACGCCCACGCGAGCGCCGTCGCGCTGGTCTCGTGCCCGGCGGTCAGGAGGGTGATCAGCTCGTCGCGCAGCTCCCGGTCGCTCATCGGGCTGCCGTCCTCGTGGCGGGCGCCGAGCAGCAGCGACAGCACGTCGTCGCGCTCCGCGGCGCCGGGCTCGGCGCGGCGGCGGCGGATCTCGTCGTAGACCAGCTCGTCGACCTCGGCACGCATCCGCAGGAACCGGCCCCAGGGGCTCCAGGGACCGAGGTTGCGGCGCAGGAACGGGATCCACATCTGGACGCCGGTGGAGTCGGTCAGCCGTGGCAGCAGCGCACGGAACCGGCCCAGCCGCTCTTCGCCGCGCACGCCGAAGACGGCCCGCAGGATCACCTCGAGCGTGATCGCCTGCATGCGCGGCCGCAGCTCGAACGGCCGGCCCACTGGCCAGCGCTCGACCTCGCGCGCGGCGATCTCGGCGATCAGGTCGCGATAGCGGCGCACGGCCTCGCCGTGGAACGGTGGCAGCAGCAGCTTGCGCTGGCGCATGTGGTCGTCGCCGTCGAGCGTCAGCAGCGAGAACCGGCCCAGCACCGGCTCGAGGGCGCGCGCGTTCGCCGTCCCCGCCCTGAACGTCGTCGGGTCGCCGGTGAAGACCCGCTTGACGAGGTCGGGGTCGGCGACGTACACGAGCGTTCCGAACGCGGGGAAGGGAAGGCTGAACACGTCGCCGTAGCGGCGCTGGTGGCGCTCCAGGAACCCGACCGGGTCGCGCGCGTACAGCACCGCCTGAATGACGCCCGGCAGCCGCGACCCTGGCGGCATTTGCGCGGTCATACGCCCCTTTGTACCGCGATCGCCGACGCGGGGGAAGGAAGGCCCGCTCAGCCTTGGTCTACGGAACGAACAATCCCTGGGCCGCGAACAGCCCGTTGCCCTCGGTGTCGACGTCGCCGTCGGGACCACCGTCGAACACCCGCACCGGTCCCATCGCCCAGATGGCGCGGTCGCGCTCCCGCACGAGCCCCGGTGTCAGGGCGTCCAGGGAGGTGCTGACCGAGCAGCTCGAGCCGATCGAGCCGTTGACCGTGGCTGTACAGGTCATCGGGACCGAAAGCGGCACGTCCGTGACCGTCGCCGGCTCGTCCTGCGCTGCCCCGTTGTACTTGTCGGTGATGCGCAGGCTCGTCTCCACCAGGAGCTCACCCGTGTAGTCGGACAGAGCCACGTCGACGTTCCTGACGTCGCTGACCGAGGCTCTGACCCTCACGTCAGCTTCGTCCTCGGGCGTCGCCGGGTTGCCGACGACGACGCCGAATCGCACGGAGCCGACGGAGTTCACCATGCGCCGGTTCGCGTCCGGGGTCCCCACGGTCAGGTGGCTCGACTCCTGCACGGGCGGGTTGCACGAGGGGCTGTCGAGCGGCGCGCCGTGCACTCGGTTGGGGCTCGTGCACTGCCTGTAGGCAGGAACCAGCGAGGCCGTCACCGGAGACGCTGCTCTCGGACGGGGATAGCCGGCGGTGTTGACGAACGTGCACGTCACGGTCTCGTCCGAGCCGACCTCGATGTCCGAGACGGGACTTCCGTCGTCACACGTGGCGCTGCTGAGGAACCAGCCGGCCGGGACCTGCTCGCTGAGCGAGTACCCCGCTCGAGGCTCGAGGTCCGTGAACGTGCGGGTGTTCGGCAGCCCCGGATCGCTGTCGTCGTCCAGGGAGAAGGTGGTGGGCTCCAAGCCGCCGCCCGCGGTGAACTCGAAGTCCTGGGCGCTGTCGGGGGTCGCGTTCTTGACGACGACGATGGTTGCGCCCTCGACCACCATCACCGTGCCAGAGCCGGCGGCCGTGACACCGTGCCCGCCGTCCCAGGCTGCCGCGAACGTGCTGTCGCCGGCCTCCCGCGTGACGTTGACCGATACCTCCGCGACGCCGGTCGAATTCGTGTCGGCCGTGTACTGCTCGTCATTGCCGTCGCCGTCCGCGTCGAAGCTGAACGTCACCTCCTGGTCCGCGATCGGGCTGCCGGCCCCGTTCTGGAGCGTCGCGCTCAGCGTGCCCGTCCGGTTGCGTGTCAGCGTCGCGTCCGCCGCACTCAGCGCGGCGTCGTCGATCGCATCGCCGATGCCGTCGTGGTCGGCGTCCGCCTGGCCGGCGTTCGCAACCGTGGGCGCGTTGTCGTAGCCCTTCGCGAGCGCGACCTCTCCCATCGTCATCGCCACCCCGCCGGGGTAGTTCTTGACGAAGTCGAGCAGCTGCAGCCACGCGTCCCAGCGGGGGAGGTAGACCGTGTTGTTCTCGCGGTTCGAGCCGCCGTTGCAGGTCCCGAGCCGGTCGTCGTTGTTGCACGGGCGGCCGCTCCACTCGACCTCCTCGATCAGCCAGGTCGTGAGCCCGCCGTCGTCGGTGTTGGACTGGAGGTAGTTCTCGTACGCGGCCGTGTCGTAGGTGTCGCCGGTCGTGTCCGGCGGCTCCAGCTCCAGGTCGGCCGAGGCGTGGAACATGCCGTACTGGTCGAACTGCTCGTGATGCGAGCCCTCGGGGGTGAAGATCGAGCTCTGCTCCTCGAACACGCTCGCCGAGAAGCTCCTGTAGCCGAGCTCGGCGGCGCCGCGCCGCCCCGCGGCGTCGGAAGCGTTGAACGGGGGCGCATAGCTGATCAGCGGATTCGCCGACGTGGACCAGTCGATCTTCAGCGACGACGGCGTGGCGCCGGACTCCGCGACCCACTTGTTGCCGTAGTTCCCGAGCAGCGTGTCCTGGCCCACCTTCAGCAGCTCGAGCGATTCCTCGAACGTCAGCCCGCATGTCTCACACGAGAAGAAGTTGCGGTCCGGCAGGCTCGCCCAGTCGCCAAGTGGCGTGTTGTTGAAGTGGTATGTCGCATGGTTGCCGATCTCGAGGCGTGGGTTGTCGTTGCGGTCGTTGATCCAGTTCACCGGATCCGGGTCCGTCCAGAGCTGCTTCGGGATCACGACGGTGGTGGCCGGGACCTCCTTGCCGCCGGGCAGGGTCAGCGTCTGCTCTGCCGTGCCCTCGCCGGTCCCGCATGGATCGGGCGGGTCGCCGGCGCCGTAGACGTCCCAGCACTTCGTCTCCCACTCGGCGGGCGAAAGCGTGGCGCCGTCGCTCATCAACGCCGTGAACTCGTTCTGGAAGAACCGGCCCAGCGCGTCGATCCGGATCACGAAGTGCGTGTCGCCCGTGCTCCACCTGGCCCGGGCCGCCTCGGACTCGTCGAACAGCGGCTCCCCCGGATCGGGGCCGTCCGCCACGCCGTCGCCGTCGCCGTCCACGTCGTCGAGCGGGTCGCACGCATTGCCGCGTCCGTCACCGTCGTCGTTCTCCTGGCCGGCGTTCGAAACCAGCTCGCAGTTGTCGCCCGTGTCGGCGACTCCGTCGTTGTCGTCGTCCGGATCGGCCGGATCGCCGAGCCGTTGCCACGTGGCCGGGTTCTCCGGGTCGCCGAGGACCGTGTCGAAGTCGTTGTCGAGCTGGTCCTGGTAGTTGACCGTGCCGTCGGTGTTCATGTCGATGCGGGGCGCGTTGGCGTGCTCGGGAGCGTTGTCCACATAGTCCGAGATGCCGTCGCCGTCCGTGTCCGTCGGGGTGAGCTGGCGCAGGATCTTGACCTTGCCGTCGTACTCCGCGGCGACGATGTCGCGTGCGCCGTCACCCGTGAAGTCCCGCACGGTCACGCCCCGCGCCATCGTGCCGATGTCGGCCAGCAGCCCGGAGAGCGAGTGCCCTGGAGCATTGCTGCCGTCGAGCAGCAGCTCGCCGTCGTGCGCCGTGCCCGATGCCGGGGTCTGCGTGCCCGAGTGCAGTCCGAGCACGAGGTCGGCCTTCGTGTCGGCGTTCAGGTCTCCCGAGCCCAGAGACGGCGTGAAGCCGACAGCGGCACGGAAGGTGTCGTGCCCGAGGTAGACGTTCGGCCGGCCTGAGACGGCCGTGTTGCCGGTCTGCATCGTCCAGGCGCCCGTCCCGTCGTTCCTGAACAGGTACACGTAGAGCGCCCGGTCCCCGACCCACAGGTCGAGGTCCCCGTCGTTGTCCGCGTCGCCGAACGCTAGCCCCCAGGGGCTGTTCTGCGTCGAGATCGCGGGGAAGTAGATCGGGGAGCACGGAGTCGTGCAGGAGGTCGGCTGGGAGACGACCGGTGTCGGATCGATCAGGAACGATCCGCCGCCGTTGCGGAGGATCTTCACGACCGAGTTCGCTCCGTCGACGGCGCCGGCGACGACGTCCGCATCGGAGTCGCCGTCGATGTCGGCCACCGCCAGGCTGCCGGTGTCCGTTCCGACGTCCGCGATCAGAGCGCCGGCGTTGTGGCGCACGCCACTCACGAAGTACTGGTTCTCCTGGAAGGTGCCGTCGCCGTTTCCGTACCACGCTCGTATCTCGCCGTCGTTGACGGTGATCGTCTGGCCGCCGGCCGACGCGCAGGTCTCGCCGGTGGGAATCGGGCTGATCGAGCAGCCGGTCGAGCCGGCGCTTGCGCCCCACGCCACGTCGAGGTTGCCGTCGCCGTTCACGTCCCCGCTGGCGAACGACCAGGCGTTGAAGAACGCCTGCTTCCAGGCAAAGACGGTGGGGGACTGGAAGGTGCCGTCGCCGTTGCCCTTCACGAACGCGACGTTGCCGGTGGTGCGGCCGACGACGAGGTCGTCGCTGCCGTCCTCGTCGAAGTCGCCGGCGGCGATCCCGAACGGGCGCGTGGCGGCGCCGAAGTCGGCCACCGTCGCCTGTGAGGCGAACACGGGATCGGAGGCCGCGGCCTCTCCTGTGGCCGCGATTCCGCAGGTGAGCAGAGCCCCGACAGCGGCAAGAGTCCCCCAGAGCCTTCTGATGCCCCTACCTCCCGATCTTCAATCCCTGCACTTCGCCCCTCCTGGGCGACGGCGCTACTGTAGCGCGAAAGCGCCGAAGTGGTGCCCGGCGATTTCCCGGCCATGTCGCTGCCGGATCCTGCTCCGCTTATAGCTTCACGATCAGCTTGCCGACGTTCTCGCCGTCGAAGAGCATGTTGACCGCGTCCGGTGCGCGGTCGAGGCCCTCGACCACCGTGTGCCGGTCCTTCACCTTGCCCTCTGCGACCAGCGCGCCGAGCCGCGTGATCGCCTCCGGGAAGCGGTCGAACCAGTCGAGCACGATGAAGCCCTTGATCAGCACCCGGTTGCTCAGCACGCGGCGCAGGTTCGGCCCGGGCCGGGGGTCGTCGTTGTACTCCGAGATCAGCCCGCAGAGCGCCACGCGCGCGTTCAGGTTCAGCATCGAGAAGACCGTGTCCATGATCTCTCCGCCGACGTTCTCGAAGTCCACGTCGACGCCGTCCGGGCACGCTTCCCTCAGCAGCTCGCGCCAGCGCGGGTCGTGTCGGTCCACCGCGGCGTCGAAGCCGAGCTCGTCGACGAGCCAGCCGCACTTTTCGGCGCCGCCGGCGATGCCGACCACCCGCGCGCCGCGCAGCTTCGCGAGCTGGCCCACGACGGAGCCGACCGCTCCGGCCGCCGCCGAGACGACGAGGGTCTCGCCCTCCTGCGGGCGACCGATCTCCTCGATGCCGAACCACGCCGTGATCCCCGTGACCCCGAGGGCGCCGAGCATGCACTCGATCGGCAGCTCGAGCTCCGGCAACACTGTGAGCGGAATGCCCTCGCCGCCGGCGAGCGTGTACTCCTGCCAGCCCACGAGGCCGGTCACGAGCGCCCCCTCGGGATAGGCGTCCGAGCTCGACTCGACCACGCGGCCGAGCCCGACCGAGCGCATCACCTCGCCGATCCCCACCGGGGGCAGGTAGGTCGGCTCCTCGCCGATCCAGGCGCGGTTGGTGGGATCGATCGACAAATACAGGTTTCGCACGAGCGCCTGTCCCGGCCCCGGCTGCGGGGCGGGCTTCTCGACGGCCTCGAACGTGCGCTCGTCGACCCGGCCGTCCGGGCGCTCGCGCAGGCGGATCTGGCGGTTGGCGGTGGCGGTGGTCATCGGGGGGCTCCTTTCGTGAGGGATGGGGTGACCTGCTCGCGCAGGAAGGGGACGATCGCGCCGGCCGTGCGCTGCGGGTCGTCGGCGAAGGGCCAGTGGCCGCTGTCATCGAGCACCACGACCCGCGCCCGGGGGAATGCCTCGCGCTGGGCCTGAGCCAGCTCGACGCCGAGGTACGGGTCGCGGGCGCCCCAGACGACGAGCGCGGGAATGTCGTGCGGGCGCAGCGCCGCGGCCTGGCGGCCGCCCATCTCGGCGGGCCGCGGGGTGGCTCGGTAGAGCTTCAGCACCGCGCGCCGGGTGGGCCGCGTGAAGTTGACGTCGTACATGTGGTCCAGGAAGGCACGCGAGAGCTTGCGCCTCTGGCCCATGTTGGTGAGCAGGCGGAACAGCGGGCGCGTGGCCGTCGCCTGGAACAGCTCACCCAGCACCGGCGTGCGCCAGATGCGGGCCAGCACGTGCCACCGGTAGCGGATCCAGACGCCCGTGTTGACCCCCACGACGCTCGCCACCCGCACGGGGCTCCGCGCCGCCCACTCCAGCCCCCACGGGCCGCCGAAGTCGTGCAGGACGAGGTGCGCGCGCTCGATCTCCAGCTCCCCCAGGACCTCGTCGAGGAAGCCGGCATAGCCCTCGACGGCGTAGGGGAAGTCGCGTGGCTTGCCGGCGCGGCCGAATCCCGGCATGTCGGGTGCGACCGCGCGCGCGAACTCGCCGGTGTGCCGCACGAGGTCGCTCCAATCCTGCCCGGAGCCGGGATTGCCGTGCACGAACACGGCGGCCTCGCGCGCATCGAGCGGCCCCGCCTGGAGCACCGGCACGCCGATGCCGCGCACGGCGATCAGCCTTTCATCGAGGCGGACCGACGACCGTACGGTGGGGTTCGACGCTTCCATCACGGCTGACTTCTCCCCGGTACGCTATCCGGCCTGCCACCGCCTGGCTGCCCGACTTGAGGCTCGTCCACCTAGCCGGCTATGGAGGGCCCTACGCCGGCTCCTTCATTCCCATGCTCCGGGCCGTGATGGGCGCGGCCAAGCGGCGCCATTGGACATGCGAGGCGGTGTTCAGCCCGGTTGCGCGCGACCGCGTCTGGTTGGACGAGCTGCGCGAGGACGGCATTCCGTTCCGCTTCGCGCCCTCGGTCTCCCGGTCCGACGTCTCGGGCCTTGTCGCTGCGCTGCTGAGCGAGAGCGACGAGCCAACCATCCTCCACAGCCACTTCACCACCTTCGACATCCCATGCGTGCTCGCTGCGCGCCGCCGCAGGGCGACGCCGGTGATCTGGCATGTCCACACCCCGCACGGGCACAGTCTCGGGTTGCGTGCGCGCAATCACGTCAAGTACGGCGTCCTCGGGAGGAGAGTGGAGCGCATCCTGTGCGTGAGCTCGGAGCTGGCGGACGTGGTCACCAAGCGCGGGGCACCGCGTGACCGCGTCACCCATATGCCCAACGCCATCGACGCCGATCGCTTTCGATTGGCATCGGGGACCGAACGCGAGGAGGCAAGGCGCGCGCTGGAGCTGCGGTCAGGGCAGCAGGTGCTGGTTCACTTCGGCTGGGACTGGCACCGCAAGGGCGGCGACCTCTTCTGCGAGACCGTGGCCCGCCTGCGCGACGCCGGACGGGACGTCGTCGGTGTGACCGTGGGCAGCCGTGGCCCCGCCGAGCCGGCGGCGCAGCGGTTGGGCCTCCCTCCGGAGCTCCTGCGGGTGCACGAGTCGCGGGAGGACGTGCGCGCGTTCTATGCCGCGGCCGACGTCTTCGTGGCTCCCAGTCGCGCGGAGGGCACCCCCTACTCCCTTCTCGAGGCGGTCTCGAGCGGAACCGGTGTGGTGGCGAGCGACATACCGGGTCACGGCGACATCGGGCGGAACGTCCCGGCCTGCCGGTTGGTCCCGCTCGAGACCGCCGCACTGGCGGACGCAGCTGCGACGCTGCTCGACCGGCCCGCGCAGCAAACCGAACGCGATGCACGGGCGGGCCACGACTGGGTGCGACAGCACCGGCATCTGACCCGCTGGACCGAGGCGCTCGTCGAGCTGTACGAGACCGCCCTGACCGGCAGCGGCGCGGCGGCATGACTCCGGTTCTGCCTCAGTGGCAGGCGGTGCTGCCCGAATCGGTGTACGTGCCGCCCTCGACCGGAACGAACTCCCACTCGTAGGCCGAGTCGAGCAGGCCCACGCGCAGGATGCCGTGCGTGTTGTGGTCGCGTGTCTCGCTATTCGGGTCCGGAGCGGCGGTCGTCTCCCGCAGGAAGCGCCCGCCCGTGCCGACCACGAACTGACGGATGCCGTCCGTGAGGTCGAGGTCGCCGAAGGGCGTCTGGGGGGCGAAGCGCTCGTAGTGGTGGTCGTTGCCGCCCATCACGAACTCGACGCCGTGCTCGTACAGGACCTGCCAGAGCGCCACGTAGCTGAGGTCGTCCCCGTGGAACTTGCCGGAGCTGTAGCGCGGGGTATGCCAGTACGCCGCCGTGCACTGGGCCGGGTTGGCCGCCAGGTCCGCGCGTAGCCACTCCATCTGCGGTGACCCCCCGAGGCAGCCGCCGACCTCCGCGCAGGCGCTGTTGAGGACGACCACGTGCCACGACCCCAGGTCGTAGCTGTACCAGCCCTTGCCGGCCTCGCCGGCCGCCGCGCCGAAGTAGTCCCAGTAGGGAACGGCTCCCGGGGTGTCGTACTCATGGCTGCCGACAGCGGGCCGTGTGCGGTGCTTGTGGCGTCCCCAGGTGGGGTCGTAGCAGTTCTCGAAGTCCTCGTACGACCCGCTGTCGTAGGCGAGGTCGCCGAGCGGCGTCACCGTGCCGGGAAAGCGATCCAGAAGGGCGACGGTCTGCTCGGCGGGCGGCGTGCAGTCGGCGATGTCGCCCGCCGCGAGGAGCTGCGGGTAGGTGTCAGGTTCCGGAGGGGGAGGGGGCGGGTCCACGGGCGGGTCGACAAGTGGGTCGGTGGGCGGGTCGACAAGTGGGTCGGTGGGCGGGTCGCCGGGGTTCTGCGCCGGCAGGTCGACCGAGCCGGCCGCGGGCATGACCGTGGCGGGGGCCTTTGGACCTGCGGGCTGGGGCGCGGTGCTGGCAGGTGCCGCGGGCCGCGGGCGGCGCACCACCTCGCAGCGGACCGCGACGTCGCGCGCGTCGAGGATCGCCCGGTCGCGCCCCGGACCGCAGTCGACGCGGTCACGGCCGCCGTGGCGGTCGCGGATCAGGTCACGTCCGGCGCCGCCGTGGAGACGGTCCGCCCCCGCGCCGCCCGTCAGCTTGTCGGCTCCTGCGCCCCCCGAGAGGGTGTCGCGGCCGCCGTCGCCGGAAAGGGTGTCCCCCGCGGCCCCGCCGGAGAGGTTGTCGGCGTCGGCGCCGCCGCGCGCTCTGTCTGCCCCTGCGCCACCGTGGACGGTGTCGTCCCCGGCCGCGCCGGTCAGCCGGTCGGCTCCCCCGTCGCCCCGCAACGAGTCATCACCGGCATTGCCGGCCACCGAATCGGCCCCCGGGCCGCCGGCCAGCCGGTCTGCGCCCCCACGACCGAGCAGCACGTCCTTTCCGCTGCCGCCGCGAATCACGTCCCGCCCGGGCGTGCCGGACAGACGGTCAGCGAGCGGCGTGCCGCGCAGCGGCGCGGCGTGTGCGGTTGCTGCCACCAGGGCAAGCACCGCCAGCGCGGCGGCGAGCGCGCGCAGACGTGTGGAGAGGCGTGGCATCCGTGCCGGGGTCATCTGGGAGATGCCGGAGCGCGCCATCCGTGGCGCTCCCGGCACTTTCCATTGTTAGACGGTCAGGACCCCGACCGCCAGCCAAATTCAGGGTGCGCTAGTTGAGCCGCTCGACGATCGTCGCCTGGCCCTGGCCGCCGGCCACGCACATCGTCTCGATGCCGATGGTCTTGTCGTCGCTCTCCAGGTCGTTCAGGAGCGTGGTCATGATGCGGGCGCCGGTCATGCCGAACGGATGGCCGAGCGCGATCGCCCCGCCGTGCGGGTTCAGCTTCTCGAGCGGGATGTCGCACTCGCTCATGATCGGGATCACCTGGGCGG
>JBOGZM010000023.1:0-7424 GCA_050697255.1 Solirubrobacterales bacterium | reverse complement strand
GTACTACGTCGGCATCCTGGCGGCCACGATCCTGCTCGTCGCCACGAACGCTGGGATCATCGGGGTCAGCCGGCTCACCTACTCGATGGGGCAGTACCAGCAGCTCCCGGACCGCCTGCGCAGGATCAGCCCCCGGTCCCGGACGCCGACCACCGCGATCGTCGTCTTCGGCGTGCTCGCGTGCCTGGTGATGATCCCGGGCGAGGCCGAGTTCCTCGGCACGATGTATGCGTTCGGGGCGATGCTGTCGTTCACGATCGGCCACTTGGCGCTGATCGGGCTGCGCTGGCGGCTCGCGCGCAACCGGATGCGTGAGATCCCCGGCGACGTGCGCGTGGACGAGGAGGAGAACGGCTGGTACCGCGCGCCGTTCAACATCCGGGTGGCCGGGGTGCAGATCCCGATGTTCGCGGTGCTGGGAGGGCTCGGCACGCTCGGCGCCTGGGTGGCGGTGATGGCGCTCTATCCCCGCGCGCTGGTCGCGGGGTGGGCGTGGCTGGCGATCGGGGTCGTCACGTACGTGGCATACCGGCGCCACAAGGGCCTCTCGCTGACGGACACGACCCGTGTGACCCTGCCTCCGCTGGCCGGCGTCCAGCCGGTCGAGTACGCGGGGGTGCTGGTCGCCTTCGAGGAGGGCACGTACTCGGAGGAGGCGATGGCGACGGCACTGAAGCTCGCGGCGCACAAGGGCGGGCAGCTGCGCGTGATCGTGACGATCACGGTGCCACAGCACCTGGCGATCGATGCGCCCATTCCCGAGGCCGAGGACACCGCCCACGCGGTGATCGAGACGGCCCGCCAGTGGGTCGGCAGGGGCCGCCGCGTGCGCGGGACCGTGGCCAAGGTCCGGCCGGGCGAGGCGGGCCACCGCATCGTCCGCGAGGCGATCGCCGCCCGCTCGGACGCGATCGTGATGCCGATGCCCACCCGCCGGCCCTCCGGCAAGGTCCTGAGCAAGACGCTCGAGGTCGTGCTCGGCAAGCGACCGTGCCGGGTGATCATCGACTCGGCCCCGGCCAAGCCGCTGCGCGAGGCAAAGCGCTCGGCGGCGCCCCGCGCGCCCGCATCGGTCTGACGCACTCCCGCGACCCGCGACGCGGGTGGTTTAATCGGCCTGCATGAACAGGCCTTCCGTGCGAAGGGGCGGGGCCGCGCCGCGGCCGCGCAGGGATGCGATGGTGACGATCGAGCGGAGGCTGGGAGCCACGCGCCTGTTCGCGACGGCCTACAGCACCGTCGGCTCCTCGATCTACTTCGCGCTCGGCATCGTGGCCGCGTTCGCGCTCGGCCTCACCCCGGTGGTGTTCCTGGTGGCCGGCATCCTGTTCGTGATCACCACCCTCACGTATTTCGAGGGCATGACGCTGCACCCCGAGCGCGGTGGCTCGGCGGTCATGGCTCGGTACGCGTTCAACGAGCTGCTGAGCTTCGTGGCAGGGTGGGCCATCCTGCTCGACTTCCTGATCCTGATCGCGATCAGCGCGCTCGCGATCGGGCACTACCTCGGCGCGTTCTGGTCCGGCTTCGGCGACGCGGGCCTGGACCTCGCGATCGCGCTGCTGGTGCTGCTGCTGGTGGCGCGCGACAACTTTCTCGGCAAGGCTCCGCGCGGGCGACGGACCATCGCGCTGTCGATCGTGGACATGGCGCTGGTGCTGATGATCGTCGGGCTGGGGATCGCCACGGCGTTCGACCCGCCCGCGATCGCGAACACGGTCGAGCTCGGCTCGGTGCCGACCTGGCCGGACCTCTTGTTCGGCGCCACCATCGCGGTGATCGCCTACACCGGCATCGAGGCCGCGGCCAACCTGGCGCCGGAGGTACGCGTGGGGCGCGACGTGCTGCGCCGCACGGTGGGAGCGGGTGCCGCGGTGGTGCTGCTGGTGTTCGTCGGGATGTCCGCGATCGCGCTGATGGCCCTGCCGGTCGAGCCGGGTATGCCGATGGCGGTCGACAACCAGACAGCGGGATACGGCACGGCGCTCGGCGGCGAATGGATCGAGGCGCCCGTACTCGGGGTCGTCGAGGCGCTCACCGGCGGCGTCGCCGGCGAGCTGCTGTCGTATGCCGTCGCGATCGTTGCGACGCTGGTGCTGAGCCAGGCCGCCAACGCCGGGATGGTGGGCATCGCCCGCACGACGTACACCCTCGCGGTGCACCGCCAGATCCCACGAGGCATCGCCCGCCTGCATCCGCGCTACGGGACGCCGTGGATCGTGCTCGCGATCTTCACGGTGCTGGCCGGCGTGCTGCTGCTGCCGCTCGACATCGAGCTGCTGGCGGGCATGTTCGCCTACGGCGCGCTGATCGCGTTCGCGCTCGCGCACCTGTCTGTGTGCGTCTTGCGCTTCAAGGAGCCCGACCGCCCGCGGGCCTACAAGGTGCCGCTGAACGTCCGCATCCGCGGGCGCGAGCTGCCGCTGCCGGCGGCGTTCGGGGCGGCGGCGTCGGTCGCCGCCTGGGTCGCCACCTTCGTCTACCACGACGACGCGCGCGTGTTCGGCTCGATCTGGATGGCGTTCGGCCTGCTTCTGTACGTGGTCTACCGCTCCCGCGAGGGACTCTCCCTGACCCGCAGGGTCGAGGTGCCGGCCGAGCGCATGGCCCGCGAGCCCGAGGTCAAATACGCGCGCATGCTGGTGCCGGTGTTCGGGGAGGAGCTTGACGACGACATCATGAGCACGGCCGGGCAGCTCGCGAGCGACGTCTCCGACCGCGGCGGCGCCATGATCGACGTCATCTACGTGGCCGAGGTGCCGATGTCGTTGCCGCTCGACGCCCAGCTGACGGAGGAGAAGCTGGCCCGCGCCGATGCCGCTCTGCGCCGCGCGAAGCAGGTCGGCGAGGAGTACGAGGGCGTGGAGGTCCGAGCGGAGATGGTGCGCGGGCGCACGGTCGGGTCGGCGATCGTGGAGGCGGCTCGGGCGCGGAAGGTGGAGGTGATCGTGATCGGCGCCGAGCCGCCGTCCCAGATCAAGGGAGGCGGGGTGCTGGGGGGCATCGCGGGCGGCCGTCCGAGGGAGCTGGGTGAGGTGACCGCGTACGTGCTGGAGAAGGCGCCGGTGCGGGTCCTGATCACCGCGCCGCCGGACGGAGCCGGCTCGGAGCCCCCGGAGGACCTCGACGCCGACTTCGACATGGGCGCGCGCGCCCGTTAGCGCCAGAGGCCTGTAGGGCACCGCTGACCGACCGATTAGATTTATCGTGACGCGATCATCGAGATCGAGTAGGGGACCGCGCTGAAGGCGCCCATGACAGAGAGAGGCCCGCAATGTTCGTGCTGATCGTCGGCTGCGGCCGCGTTGGGTCCGCGATGGCCAAGCGGATGATCAGGCAGGGCCACGAGGTGAGCGTGCTGGACGAGAGCCAGGAGGCGCACGCGCTGCTCGAGCACGACATGGACCAGACCTGGGAGGACGCCGGCGGGCGGTTCACCGTCGGGACCGCGCTCGAGGTGGAGGCGCTGAACGAGGCCGGCATCGAGAGCGCGGACGTGGTCGTGTGCTCGACCGACGGCGACAACACCAACATCATCGTGGCCCAGCTCGCGAAGAAGCGCTTCCAGGTGCCGAAGGTGGTCGTGCGCGTGCTCGATCCGTACCGCGCCGAGTGGTATCGCCAGCAGGGCCTGCACACCGTCTGCCCCACCCAGGTGGCGATCGACATGCTCACCGAGGCCGTGATCGGCGACGCCGTCGCCGGGGAGGCCGGCTGATGTACATCATCATCGCCGGCGCCGGCAAGGTGGGCTGGAACCTGGCCCGCGAGCTGATCGGCGAGGGCCACGAGGTCACTCTGCTCGAGTCCGACCGCAACCGGTACCTGATCGTCGAGGAGGAGCTCGAGCACCGGGTGCAGCACGGCGACGCCACCGAGCTGTGGGTACTGGAGCGTGCCGGGATCGTGCGTGCCGACATGGTCGTCGCCGTCACGGGTGACGACGAGGACAACATGCTGATCTCGCAGGTCGCGAAGGAGAAGTACCTCGTCGAGCACACGATCGCGCGCGCCAACAACCCGCGCAACCTCGAGCACTTCGAGCTGCTCGGAGTGCGACCGGTGGTGTCCGCGACCGACCTGATCCTGCGCCTGATCGAGCACGAGGTCCCTCACCACGGCCTGGTGCACCTGCTCGACCTGCGCCAGGAGCAACTCGAGATCATCGAGCTGGAGGTGGCCGAAGATGCCCCCGCGGCGGGGAAGACGATCGGCGACATCGACCTGCCGGAGGGCTGCCTGGTGGTGTCGGTCCTGCGCAACGGGACAGGCTTCGTGCCCAAGGCCGATACGCTGATCGAGGCCGGTGACGAGGTGCTCGCGGTCCTGAACCCCGGCGAGGAGCCGGAGGTCTGCCGTCTGTTCGGGGCGTACAACGGCGGCCGCGGCGGCGCCGGCGCGGCCGGCTGAGCACCGCCTGCGGCCGACCTGATCCTGCGCTCAAGCGCTCGCTTGGCGCTGCCGACCTCATTCTTGCGCCATGCGAGGGATGCGGAACATCACCTGCGTGCTCGCGGTCGCCCTCGCGGCGGCGGCGGGAGCCTGCGGCGGGAGGGACCCGGGCCATGGCTTCGGGGACAGCGTTGACAGGGCCCGGGCGGCCAAGACGCTCAGCTCCCTCCAGACAGGGCTCGTGACGCTCAGCCTGGTGCAGGCGGACTCCGGTGGGGCAGCCGTGCAAGACGTCGCGGCGGCACTGCAGGCGAAGGACCCCGCCAACCGCTACACGACCGCGGCGGTGACCGGCACGGGGGTGGTCCAGGTGCTCGGCGGCGACGGCGGGCCGGTGATGCTGGTGGCGATCAGCGATCCCGCATCGGAGGGTCGCGCCGCCCAGTACGTGGCCGCCTGGCAGGGATCGGGCACCACGATGTACTACGCCGGGACGGCGGCGCCCGCGTACACGACCGAGCCGCCCGCCGGCCCCGGTTGGGGCAGCACGCTCCCGCAATAGCCCTCCGGCTGTGCCGCCGGCGAGCCATCCTGCCATCGTTAGGGCCCCATGACCGACGGAGAGCTGATCCTCGCCGGTGGCGCGCTGCTGGGCGCAGGCCTCGCGGCGTCGCTGCTCGCATCGAGCTTCCGGGTGCCCGCGCTGGTGCTGGTGCTTGGCGGCGGCATGCTGATCGGGTCGGACGGAACCGGCTGGATCGAGTTCAGCGACTACGAGCTGGCGCGCACGATCGGGGTGATCGCGCTGTCGCTGATCCTGTTCGAGGGCGGCCTCGCTTCCGGCTGGGGGGAGATCGGCCCGGTGTGGCGGCCGGCGGTCCTGCTGGCCTTCTTCGGGACCATCGGCACCGCGATCCTCACCGGCCTGACCGCGGCGTGGTTGTTCGACTTCTCGACCCTGGAGGGCCTGCTGCTCGGATCGGTGCTGGCCGCCACCGACGCGGCGGCCGTCTTCTCGGTGCTGCGGGCATCGACGCTGCGGCGTCACCTGGCCCGTACGCTCGAGGGCGAGTCCGGCATGAACGACCCGGTCGCCGTGCTGCTGGTGCTGGGGTTCATCGAGTGGATCCTGCACCCCGACTTCGGCTTCGGCGAAATGGTGGTCCTGTTCGGCGAGCAGCTCGCGATCGGGCTCGCCGCCGGGCTGGCGATCGGCTTCCTGGGGGTCGAGTTGCTGAAGCGCAGCCGGCTCGCGAGCGGCGGCCTGTACCCGGTCGCGACGCTCGCGATCGCCGCGGTCGCCTTCGGGGGATCCGAGGTGCTGGGCGGTTCCGGGTTCCTCGCCGTGTACCTCGCCGGCCTCGTGCTGGGCTCCCGTCCGATCCCGGCCCGGCGGACGATCGCCGCCTTCCACGAGGGGCTGTCATGGGTCGCCCAGGTCGCGATGTTCTTCACGCTCGGCCTGCTCGTGTTCCCGGGAGACCTCGACAACGTGGCTCTCGAGGGCATCATCCTGGCGATCGTCGCGGTGGTGATCGCGCGCCCGCTGGCGACCTTCGCCGCAACGGCGTTCGAGCGCTACACGGCTGCGGAGCGCCTGATCCTGGGCTGGGCGGGCATGCGCGGGGCGGTCCCGGTGGTGCTGGCCACGTTCCCGGTGATCGACGGCGTCACACACAGCCAGGAGTTCTTCAACATCGCCTTCTTCGTCGTGCTGCTCTCGACCGTGGTGCAGGGTGCGACGATCGAGCCGCTGGCGCGGCGGTTGCGCATGACCACGAGCAGCCCGGCGCTGCCGAGGCCGCTCGGCGAGTCCGCCACCGTGCAGGGGCTCGGAGCCGAGATCGTCGAGTACCCGGTCGCGAAGGGGGATGCGATCGTCAGCATGCACGTGCGCGACCTGGCTCTCCCACGAGAGGCGCTCGTGAACGTGATCGTGCGGGGCGGGCGTGCGATACCGCCGCGCGGTTCCACCCGCGTCTCGGCGGGCGACGTGCTGCACATAATGGTCACCCGGGCGGTCGCGAGCGAGCTCTATCCGCTGCTCGAGCGCTGGCGCAAGGGGCCGATGCGAGCCGAGCCGGCGCGGGAGGAGGAGGTCTGGATGACGATGCCGGTCTACCGCGCGCGGCCGCCAGACGACGACGGCTGAGCTACCCGGGCCGCCGGCGGCAGTTCTTGACGCCGAAGTTGGGCGTCTGGCTGTGGCAGTTGGGGCAGAGGAGGACGAGGTTCTCGAGCCGGTTGTCGTGGCGTTCGCCGTTCACGTGGTGGAGGCAGAGCGACAGTGGACGCTTGTGCCAGCGGGCGATCCCGCACTCCTCACAGCGGTTCTGCTTCAGGCCATCAGCGATGAGGCGTTGCTTGATGTTGTTGCGGCTGCGGCATGTGCCTGCCACGAGCAGTTTCTCCAGTGGCATCGCAACTGGCCGGGGCATGATGTCGCCCCGGAACACGGCATCGCACCATGCGCTTGCGGAGAACCCGTAACGCTCCTGGCAACGCGTCCGGGTGTGCCCTTCGTCGTAGTACGCCTGGACCGCGGCCCAGTCATAACGCCTCGCGCACTGTCGTTGCTTCGTATAGCCAAGCCGCTCCTTGTGGTAGGAGACGGTCGCCGGGCTGAGGCCGAGCATCCGGGCGATCTCCTTGACGCCCTTCCCCGCGTCGAAAAGCTGCCGTACCTTCTCGCGGGTCTTCATCCTTGGACTGGCTATCCTTTCCGGTGCTCATTGCGGGGTCGACTAACGGCAGGTCGCCAGGTTCTGGCCCTGGTAGTCAAGGTTCGAATCCTTGCCCCGCAGCTTCATCCTGCACCCTACGAAATGGGTCGGACGGAACGTATGTTCGCCTCTGAAGAGCGCTACGCGGCGGCCTGCTCGGCCCACGTTCGGTAGAGCGCCGCGTAAGGGCCGCCGGCCTCGATCAGCTCGTCGTGTGAGCCGATCTCGACCACCAGGCCGTCCGCCAGCACCGCGATCCGGTCCGCCCGCATGACCGTCGACAGCCGGTGTGCGATCACGATCGAGGTG
>JBOGZM010000022.1:0-3850 GCA_050697255.1 Solirubrobacterales bacterium | reverse complement strand
CGAGACCCCGCCAGCCGCAGTGGACCATCGCGACAGCCCCCGGCGCCGCCAGCGCGACCGGCGCGCAGTCGGCGACGAGAACCAGTGGCGTCACGTCGGGCGAATCGGTGACCTGCGCGTCGACCCGCGCGAGATCGTCACCGGGCGAGCCGAACCCCTGCCGGCCGGGCGCCGGCGGCTCGTGATGGACCTGCACCCCCGCGGCATGGACCTGCCACCCCATGGCGACGCCGGCCGGGTCACGCCCGATGCCCTCAGCGAGCCGCTCACGGTTGTGCGCCACCCGCGCGGGATCGTCGTCGGTCAGGATGCCGAGATTCAGCGACTCGTAAGGACCCTCGCTGACACCACCCCGGCGGGTGCTGAACACGGCGCGCGCGTCGCCCAGTGGACACTCGAGCCACGCCAAGCCGCCGTCATCGCGCCACTCGACGGGCGGCGTCACCGCACGAGCAACGGGACGCCGTCGACCGGCGTGCGCTGTGCGTACTCGAAGTGGGCGTGGCGGTCGGAACGCAGCTCGTCCACCTTGCGCCAGGGCGCGCGGCGGCCGTCGCGTTCCCACAGAATCAGGTGCATGTCGGCCACCTCCGTGTTGTAGCAATAGGCCAGCTCGCCGTCGGGATCGTGGTAGGTCACCCCGACCAGGTCCTCGGGCCGGGCGGACACCTCGCCGGTCAGCTTCCGGCGGCCGCCGCGCGCCTCGAAGCGCCAGTGGTCGAGGCCGAACTCGCTCGGGTTGCGTGTCACGGCGAGCGGGCCGATCGACATCAGGTCGTTGCCGCCGACGCGCGCGACCACCGGCGTGTTGGGCCCGATCTCGCGACCGAACCGCGGCACGTAGACGCTCACGCCGTCGATGAACGCTCCCCGCCGCGGGCTGCCGTCGGGCCCGGTGAAGTCGTTGCAGTGCGCCCAGGCCCAGCGGGAGGCGTGCTTGGAGCCCCACAGGTGCGCCTGGCCCCCGACCGCGCCCGTGACGTCGATGCGCCGCTCGCCCATCCGCACGAAGCCGCTCACGTCCAGCTCCGGGTGCGGCAGGAACAGCACGGTCTTCGCGATCCTCGCCCGTCGCAGCAGTGGGTGCACGTGGCCGTACGCCGGCAGCCGCGACTCCCACGAGAGGTCCCACTCGCACGCGACCCCGTCCTGCTCGAGAAAGCCCGACATGCCGCGGTCGGTGAGCGTCGCCGCGCCGATGCGCAGCTCGAACGGCGCGGCCGTCGCGCTCATCTCCGCCACCGGGAAGCTGACCTTCTCGCCGACGTTGCGACCCGGGTCCGCCGGGTCCATCGCCATCAGCCACAGCGAGCAGGTCGCCTGCTCGCCTGTCGCGAGGAGCGGTGCCACCATCGTGTAGCGGATCCAGAACCCCACGCCGCTGGCGGGATCCGTGAAGGTGACGTACCAGACCTCGTAGTGACCGGGCTCGCCCGTCCACTGCATCGCGTTCCAGCGCTCGGCCACGGCCGGATCCTACGTGTCCGCCAGGCGCCCGAGCAGCCGCAGCGCGGTGCGCAGCTCCTCCTCGCTCCCCGACACGAAGCCGTCGAGCTTCAGGGCAAGGGTCTGTCTCAAGGCCTCACCGATCGCCGGCGACTCCGGCACGCCGGCCGCGCGCAGGTCGTCGCCGGAGATCTCGAGCCCCACGTCGCGGATCCGCTCCACATACGCGCGCAGGCGCTCCTCGACCTGCGGCGAGTCGGCGCTGGCCGCGGCGAGCACCAGCACCTCCAGCGCCTGTCCCGCGAGCAGCTCGTGCAACTCCGAGGGCGGTGGGGCAGCACGCCCGGACAGGCGCTCGACGATCGCCGGCGCGAGCGTCACGGCGGCCGCGACCACATCCTGGTCCCGGCGCCTGAGCTTCAGCCGCTCGAGCCATCCGTACAGCTCGTGCGGCGGCATCGCCAGGCACATCGAGGCCAGGCGCACCACGGGTGCGCGCGCCTCGGAGAACGGCTCCGCGGCCATCACGCGCGCAGCCGATTCGATCAGCCGCACCGCCCTTGGACCGGCGTCGAGATGGGGGTGGAGCGCCCGGTCGAGACCGATCTCGGCCATTCGCGCGAGCGCCGCGGCCACCTGCGGCTCGTCCAGGATCACGAGCAGCTCGTCGCGCAGGCGCGCGGAGGAAAGGTCCCCCACGAGCCGCATGTCGATACAGCCCTTCGCGAGTGAGAGCGTGTGCGCGTCCATCCGGAAGCCCAGACGGGACTCGTAGCGGACAGCCCGCAGCAGCCGCGTCGGATCCTCGACGAAGCTCAGGTTGTGCAGGACCCGCACGGTCCCGCGGCGCAGGTCGCGGAAGCCGCCGAAGAAGTCGTAGGTGGCGCCGAGGTCCTCCGCCTTCAGCGAGCTGGCCATCGCGTTGATCGTGAAGTCACGCCGGCCGAGGTCGTGGCGCAGGGTCGAGCGCTCCACCTCCGGCAGGGCCCCGGGGGATCCGTAGAACTCGGTCCGAGCGGTGGCGACGTCGATCCGCAGCTCGCCGCCGCGCGGGTCGACGCCCTTGACGACAGCCGTCTGAAACTTGTCGTGCGCATGGCAGCGCGCTCCCAGCTCCCGCGCCAGGCGCCGCGCGAGGTCGATCGCATCGCCCTCGACCATCACGTCGAGGTCCAGGCTCTGCTCCCCGAGCAGCACGTCGCGCACCGCGCCGCCGACCAGATAGACGCCTTCCTCGGGACCGGCGGCGGCCGCGATCGCCGGCAGCACGTCGCGCAGCCGCTCGATCGTGTGGAGATGCTCGCGCACGGCTGCCGTTGCCTCCGGGTCGGGGAGTGGCCGCTCCAGGCCGGTCGGCTCGTGCATGGCCCGCAGGAGGTCCCCGCGGGTCACGACGCCCCGGGCACTGGCGATCGGCACCCGGTCCTCGGACCGGTGCGGCCCCTCCGACACGACCACGAGCCGCCCAGCGCGCCCCGTCGCCAGCAGCTCGCGCAGCTCTCCGAGCGTCGCCTCGGCGCCGATCACGTCCAGCCCGGAGCTCATCACGCCCTTCACGGGCGCGTGGCTGAGGCCGTGGCGCACCGCGCGGTCGAGGTCCTCGCGCGCGACCACGCCGGTCAGGTGCCCGTCCTCGGAGACCTGGATGCCGCTCAGGCCGAGCCGCTGGCACTCCACGAGCGTGGCCGAGATCGGCTCGTCGCTGGGGACCGCGTGCACCGGCTGCGACATCACCTGACGGGCGCGGGGCGGCTCCTCGGTCACGCGGGCCGCCTCCTCCAGCACCCGCTCGAGCACGAGGGCCGGATCCTGCTCACGGGCGAGCGCGGACGCCGCCTGGGCGTGGCCTCCCCCGCCGAACGGCGCGACGGCCTCGTCCACGGACAGCGCCGGCGTGCGGCTGCGGGCGACGACAAGTACGCGGCCCTCCATCTCGACGCACAGGAAGAGCGCGTCCCAGTCGGCCGACTCCCCCACGCGCGACACGAGCGACGAGGCGTCGTCGACGTACCGACCGGCGCGCGCGGCCGCCGCCACGACGCGCAGCCCGGCGATATCGCGTTCCGTGCGGGCGGCGACGAGCTGCTCGAGCAGCTCTCGCTGGTCGCGCTGGAGGGGGCTGCGCAGGTAGCGGGCGAGCTGGTCCTGGTTCGCGCCCAACCGCACGCAGGCGGCCAGCGCCTCGATGTCACGAGGCGTCGTGGAGGCGTACGTCAGCGACCCGGTGTCCTCGTGGATGCCGAGCGCGAACGCGGTCGCATGCATCGGCGTGATGCGGAGGCCGTGCTCGAGCAGGAGCCGCAGCATCCCCGTCACGACGCTGCCGTCGGGGGCGACGAGGGCGGCGTCGCCCACGGCGGGCTCGTGCCCGGCGTGGTGGTCGAAGGCGACCACCTCGACGCCG
>JBOGZM010000021.1:0-7713 GCA_050697255.1 Solirubrobacterales bacterium | reverse complement strand
TCCTGGCGCTCACGGTCCACACGATGGTGTACGCGGCCTTCCTCGAGGACCCGTTCACGTGGGTGATCCTGGCCGCCGGTGTGTCGCTCGCGCCATGTGCGCAGCTCGGGCCCATGGTCCGGCCCGCGGCTGCCCGGCGCGGCGAACCGGTCCCGGTCACCGCCTGACCCAGTGGCCCTTCCCAGAATGTCTCACCACACACGGCGGCATCCCGAGAAGGGCCACTAGATGCTCGGGTACCTGCGGCGGCTCGCGTCCACCGGCGCTTCGTACACGGCCTCGAGCGTGATCTCGAAGCTGCTCGCGGTCGCGCTGCTACCCGTCTACACCCGGCACCTGACGCGCGCGGACTACGGCGCCGCGGAGGTGCTGCTGGCCACCGTCGTGGCGCTCAGCATCGTCTTCCGGCTGGGGATCGTCGAGGCCCTCCTGCGTTTCTATTATCAGGAGGAGGAGGCTGTCGGCGACCGCCGGGCCCGCTTGCGCGCCTGGCGCGATGATGTCGTCCGTGCAGCGACGTCCTTCCTGTTCATCGCCGTCACGGTTGGAGCTTTGCTCGTCGCCGCGCTCGCCGGGCCGCTGTCGGAGGCGCTGCTCGACCGGCGCGACACCGACCTGCTGCTGATCACCGCGGGCGGACTGTGGGTCTTCACCCTCTACGAGCTGATGATGGCCCTGTTCCGGCTCGACGAGCGGGCGCGCCCCTACTTCGTCGCCAGCATCGCAAACGTGCTGATCACGATCGCTCTCACGGTGTGGCTGGTCGTGGTCGAGGACGAGGGCGCGCGCGGCCTGCTGTTCGGGAACTTCGGCGGCTCGGCGCTGGTCCTCGGGGCCCTGCTCGTGATCCACCGTCGGCGGCTGGCGCTCGTGCCCTCCCGCGTGCGCCTCGGCGAGATGCTGCGCTTTGGCTTCCCGACGATGCCGGCCGAGCTGTCGCTGTACGCCCTCAACTTCGTCGATCGCGTGGCGCTGGCCCGGCTCGCGGGCCTGGCGGAGGCCGGGCTCTATGCGCTGGCCGTCAAGTTCAGCCAGGCGGTGACCGTGATCGTGCGCGGGTTCAACCTCGCCTGGCCGCCGCTGGCGTACTCGATCCGGGACGACGACACCGCGCGACGCGCCTATTCGGTGATCGTGACGTACTACCTGCTGCTGGCCTTCACCGTCGTGCTCGCGCTCTCGCTCGAGGCGCGCTGGATCGTGCGCGCGCTGGCGGCGCCCGCCTTCTTCGAGTCCTACAAGGCAGTCCCGCTGGTTGCGACCGGAGTGGCGCTGTACGCGCTGTACCTCGTCCTGGCGGTGTCGGTCCAGCGCACCGGGCGCACCGGGTTCAACTTCCCCGTCACGGGAACCGCGCTGGCGGTCAACATCGCTCTCAACCTGGCGCTGATTCCCCCGTACGGGCTGGTCGGCGCGGGCATCGCGCTCGTCGGGGCGTACGTGGTGATGATCGCGCTCATGTACGTGGTCACGCGGCGGGTCTTCCCGCTCGAGCTGGAGTGGGGACGGCTCGCGCGCATCGTCGGCATCGCGGCCGCGCTGTTCGCGCTCGGTGAGCTGGCGCTGCCCACCTCCGGCCTCGACGGATTCCTGCTGCGCGGCGCGGTGGCGCTTGCCTATCTGCCCCTGCTGTACGCGAGCGGGTTCTTCGGTGACCGCGAGCGCGAGGTCATGAGGCGCGCTGTCGAGCGTGCGCGAGGTGCTGCGTCAGCGCAGCCGGCGCAGGACCTGGAAGCCCTGCGCAGCCGCGCGGACCTGATGGACGAGGTGCACGACCCCGAGTAGGCCGATCAGCACCTCCCGTCCGGTGGTCTCGGCCACCGAGGGGTAGTCGCCGGCGAGAGCGCTCGCGATCAGATCGATTGCGACGAACACGCACAGCAGGTTCACGAACCCGGGAAAGACGAGCACCTGGCCCAGGTTGGTCCAGCGCCGCCACAACCAGCCCCCCCCGGTGGCACCCGAGCGGCGCTCGGCGTAGCCGGCCTCCAGGTTCAGCCGGTCGGGATCGCCGCCCTGCCGCGCCAGCACGGCGCGCATGAGCTCCGGGGAGTCGCGCAGGTCGGGCCGGTCCCGGAACAGGCCCAGCAGCACGTGGTCGCGGGCGGAGTAGGGCACGCGCACGACGCTCAGGATCGCCACCAGCGCGGCCGGCAGCAGCCAGTCGTGCCCACTCTCCAGGAATGCCCCGAAGGCCAGCGCCCCGATCGCCACCGCGGGAACGTAGTAGTGGCCGATCCAGTCCAGGAAGGCGCCGCCCGCATCGGTTACGACGCCGCGCTCGTGCGCGCGGTAGCGGGCAACCTCGCCGTCCGAGTAGTCGACGATGAACGACAGCTGTAGCAACAGCAGCGCCGCGACCAGCGGCCAGAACTCGTTCCACGCCAGCATCAATGCGCCCGCGATGCCGGCTCCGATGCCGAGCAGGGTGACCGCGTTCGCGCTCAGCCGGGTGTGGAGGAGCAACCAGGTGATCCGGATCGATATGCGCCGCACCAGCACGGCATAGGCGATCCGGAAGTCGCCCTGCGTCTCGGGCCCACGACCCTCGCCGCCGCAGATCGCCTCGAGTTCCCGGACCGTTGGTACGGATGTCATGCACTGGAAGATATTTCGGGCACAGGACTGCCCTGTATGTTGCGGCCATGGCACCGCTTCCCGCCGTGTACCTCGCGGCCGGCGAGGGCTTGCGCCTGCGCCCGCTGACCGACGACCGCCCGAAGGCGATGCTCGAGCTGGGGGACGTCCCGCTCGCGCGCCGGGCGCTCGAGAGCCTGCACCGCGCCGGCGTGCGGGACGTCGTCGCCGTCACAGGGCATTGCGCGGCCGCGTTCTCGGAGGTCGGCGATCTTCTCTCGGGTGAGTGCTTCAACCCGCGCTTCGCACAGTACGGGAACGTGTACTCGCTGTGGTGTGCGCGCGACGTCGTGCGGAACGGCTGCTACATCGTGAACTCCGACGTGCTGTTCGAGGACGAGATCGCGCGCCGCCTCGTGGTCGCGCGCGGGTCGGCCGTGCTGTGTGCGTCCGACCATGGGGTCGACCTCGAGTCGATGAAGGCGGTTGCGGTGGACGGGCGGCTCCAGCAGCTCAGCAAGCATGCGCCGGTGGGACCGCATCCCGAGTACATCGGGTTGACCCGCGTGGACCCGGGGCACGGCGAGCTGTTGGCCGCCGTCCTGGACGGTTTCGTGGAGCGCCGTGAACTGGACGTGTACTACGAGGACTCGCTCACGGAGCTGGCCGGGCAGGTGCCGGTCAACACCGTCGCGGTGGACGGGCTCGCGTGGATCGAGATCGACGATCACGACGACCTGTCACGCGCACGCGACGACGTATTGGCGCGCGTGGGATGAGCGAGGGGTCGCGGACCTCGACACCCGCCCGGGGCACCCCCGTCTGGCGCCGCTACACGGAGCTGCCGCGCTACCTGCGTGCCGTGCAGGGGCGCGCCGAGCTGGCGCGCCTGCTCGGCGAGGTGACCGTCGCGCTCGGGTTCGAGAAGGTCGGGGTGGTCAGCGGCGCGACGTTCACGGCCGCTCTGGGAGCCGATCTCGCGAGGGCGCTGCCGGCCGTCTCGCCGGAGCCGGTGCGGGTCGAGTCCAACACGCAGGCGGAGGTGGAGCGCGTCGCCCAGTCGGAGGTGCGGGGGTCGGATGTGGTCGTCGCGGTCGGCGGCGGCAAGACCATCGACGTGGCGAAGTCCGCCTGCGACTCCGCCGGACTGCCGTTGATCGTCGTTCCGACGCAGCTGACCGCCGACGGGATCGCGTCGCCGGTGAGCGTGATCCGGGCGACCGACGGCACGCTGCACAGCGGGCACGGCCGGCTTCCCATCGCCGTGGTGGTGGACCTCGACGTGATCGCTGCCTCGCCGCCGGAGCGCACGCGCGCCGGGCTGGGAGACCTGCTCGCCAACCAGACCGCGCTGGTGGACTGGCGGCTTGCAGCCGAGGCGGGACTGGAGGAGGTGGACGACTTCGCCGCGCTGCTGGCGCAGAGCGCGAGCGACCTCGTCTACGGCTCGGCGCCCACTGGGCTGGTCTCGGGACATCCGGAGTCAGACTTCCTGCATCGCCTGCTGCGTGGCCTCGTGTTGAGCGGGCTGGCGATGGAGATCGCGGGCTCTTCGCGGCCGTGCTCGGGTGCGGAGCACCTGATCAGCCACGCGCTCGACGCCCTGCGGCCCGGCACTGCCCAGCACGGCGAGCAGGTCGCTTTCGGGACGCTCGTCGCGACCCGGCTTCAGGGCGGGGACTGGATGGCCGTGCGAGTTTTCATGCTGTCCGCCGGCCTGGTCGGCGCGGCCTCCGGGTTCGGGCTTCCCGCCCAGGAGCTGATCGACGCGGTGCGGGCGGCGCCGTCGATGCGCCCCGACCGGCACACCGTGCTGAGCGACCCGGCCTGCACCGAGGCCGCCGTTGGGGATGCCGTGCGCGACGTGGTCCGCGCGGCCACCCCAGACACGCCGGCGTGACCGCACAGATCCACGTCAGGCCGGCCCGCGCTGGGGAGGAGGCCCTGCTCGCCCCCCTGCTGTACGCGGTCAGCCCGGCTGCCCACGATCGCTTTGCCGGTGGCCGCGCGCGGGCCCTGAAGCTGATCGCGACGGGGCTGGAGCGGAGTGGGACCAGCGGCAGCACGGAGGTCACCTACGTGGCCGAGGTGGCAGCCCGCCCGGCGGGCATCGTGTGCTGCTATCCCGTCTCGGAGGGAGCCGACCGGGCCGCCGCCTATGCGGGGATCGGTCTGCGTCAGGCGCCGGTGTGGCGCCGGCCGCTGATGCTGCGCTTCCTGCGCCGCGTGGAGCGGGCCACGCCGCCGCCCGCCCCCGACTCGCTGTACGTCGATGCGCTCGGGACGGCGCCCGAGCTCAGGCGTCGTGGTGTGGCGAGCGCCCTGCTCGCAGCGGCCGAGGACCGCGGGCGCCGGCTGGGCCTCGTCCGGGTCTCGCTCGAGACGGAGGTCGACAACGACGCCGCCCGCGCCCTGTACGAGAGGTGTGGCTTCGAGCGCGGCGAGGTCGGGCCCAGCATGCGCGGGCTCCCGCGCTACGTGGCGTACGTCAAGCAGACGGCGTAGTCGGAAAGGTGCAGATCGCGTCGTGGCTTGCGCTCGCCGGTGCTACTGGGAATGCTGGACATCGACGTGCTGCTCCCCGCGAGCATGAAGGTGCGCTGCCGGAGGCGGAGCCCGCGCCCACACCCGAGCCTGCCTAGGGGCGTCGCACTACTCCCCGAGCACCTTGATCACGAGTCGCTTGCGCCGCCCGCCGTCGAACTCGGCGTAGAAGACCTGCTGCCAGGGCCCGAGGTCGAGCCTGCCGTCCGTGATCGGGAGCACGACCTGGTGATGTACCAGCAGGTTCTTGAAATGCGCGTCCCCGTTGTCCTCGCCGCCGCGGTGATGGCGGTAGTCGCCGCCGTCCGGGAGCAGCTCCCTGCCGACGTCGGAGTCGGGCTCGCGCCATGACGGTGGCGCCAGCTTGTCGAGCCACTCGAGCGCGTCCTCGAGGATCCCCGGCTCGTCGTCGTTCACCCACACGCCCGCGGTGATGTGCATCGCCGACACGAGCACCATGCCCTCGACCACGCCCGACTCGTCCACCGCCTCCTGCACGTCGCCGGTGATGCGCACGAACTCGCGCCGGTTGGGAGTCTCGAACGTTCGATAGACGGTGTGCGACTTCACGTTGCGCCGCGCCTCCGGTTCAGCTCGTCCGCCGCCTCGCGCAGTCCCTCGCCGCGGGCCGGGAACAGCGAATGGTACGCGTGCCGCCCATACCGGCGGGAGCTGTGGCCGGGCAGTACCAGGGCCGCCAGCGCGCGGAGCGCGTACGACCAGGCCGTCAACGCGCGCACCACAAGTGCAGCGGCCCGCCCGTGGTGCTTGCGCATGTAGGCGTCGCGGTTGCGCGCGAACTCTACGATCCGGCTCGGCGAGCCGGTGTCGCCGGAGAGCTGCTCGCGGTGCATGATCGTCGCGGCCGGCACGTACAGGACGGACCAGCCCGCATCGCGCGCGCGATGCTGCCAGTCGACTTCGTCCGAGTACACGAAGAAGGCCGGATCGAGGGGGCCAACCTCCTCGAACGCGGATCGCCGCACGAGCATCCCCGCCGATTGCACCCAGTCCACCTCGCCGGTCTGCTCACCGCCGCTCTGCACCGTCAGGCGCCGGTGCGCGAACACGGCGCCGGCCAGAGCGGTTCGGACTCCGGGGAAGCGCCAGGCGGACGGTTGGGCGGCCCCCGCGGGGGAGAGCAGGCGGGCGCCCGCGGCGCCGGCTCGTGGGTCTCGCACGAGCGCGTCCCGCAGTGCGTCCGCCGCGCCCGGTGTCAGCTCGGAGTCCTCGTTCAACAGCAGGCACCAGCGGCCCCGGGCGCGGCCCAGCAGGGCGGAGTCGTTCTCGGCCTTTCCGCGGCGGCTCGGGAGCGTGACCAGCTCGACACGCTCCCCGAAGCGCTGTGTGACAGCCTCCGTGGTGCCGTCCGTGGACCCGTTGTCGAGCACCAGCACCTCGAACGGGCCCGTGGGTGGATGCCGGAAAACGGAGTCCAGGCAGCGCAGCAGGTCCTCGCGCCCATCGGTGCTGACGATGCAGACGGATATGTCTGGGGAGGGATTCACCGGGCGCTCGCAAGATAATCCCCTTCACGATGCGCGTCACCGTGGTGGACCCGCCCGCATACACGCCGCCCTACGACCACGCGCTGTGCGCGGCGCTCGCGCGGCGGGGGACGGACGTCGAGCTCGTCACGAGCCACTTCCGGTTCGGTGGAGTGCCCCCGCCGGAGGGCTACCGGCGCACGGAGGGCTTCTATCGCATCCGCCCGGCCAGCCCCGCTGCGAAGGCGCTCCAGCATCCCCTCGACATGTCGCGGCTGGCCCGCCGCCTGCGACGGGCCGGACCCGGGGTCGTGCACTTCCAGTGGCTCCCGATCCCGGCGCTCGACCGGCTTCTCGTCCGAGCCTTCCCGCGCCCGATCGTGCTCACCGCCCATGACGTGCTGCCGCGCGAGGTGCGCCGCGGGGCCGCGACGGGGACCCGCGCGCTGCTGCGCGCGGTGGATGCCGTGGTCGTGCACTCCAAGGCGGGCGGGTCGAGGCTCGTTGCCGAGGCCGGGGTCGACCCGGCGCGGGTCCACCTGATCCCGCACGGCGCCTTCGAGCACCTCACGACGCGCGCCGCCGGCGTGCCGGCGGCGCTGGCGGGCCTCGACGGCCGCCGGGTCGTGCTCTTCTTCGGCCTCGTGCGCCCCTACAAGGGGGTCGATCTGCTCGTGGAAGCGTTCGCCTCTACGCCTGAGGATGCGGTGCTGCTGGTGGTCGGCATGCCGCGCACCCCGATCGAGCCCTTGGAGCGGCGCGCGCGCGAGCTGGGCATCGCCGAGCGGGTGCGCTTCGTGCCCCGCTTCGTGCCGGACGAGGAGCTGCCGTCCTACTTTCGCCGCGCCGATGTCGTGGCGCTGCCATACCGCGAGATCGACCAGTCCGGTGTCCTGTACACGGCGCTCGCGTTCGGAACGCCGCTGCTTCTGAGCGCGGTGGGGGGATTTCCCGAGATCGCCGCCCGGGGCGCAGCGCGGCTCGTCGCGCCGGGCAGCCTGGAGTCCTTGCGCGCCGGCCTCGTCGAGCTGCTCGACGATGCCGCCGGGCGCGACCGGATGTCGGAAGCGGCACGGCGGCTGGCGCGCGAGGAGCACTCCTGGGA
>JBOGZM010000020.1:0-4736 GCA_050697255.1 Solirubrobacterales bacterium | reverse complement strand
CTCGTGCTGCTCGCGATCCCGCTCGGCTTCATGGTGATCGCGCCCGCGCTCGCCGGCCACGCGAGCCTCGAGAAGCCCTCCGCGGTACTCGTCCCCGCGAATGCGATCCACGTGCTCGCCATGAGCGTCTGGGTCGCGGGCCTCGCGCTGCTGCTGTTCGTGCTGCCGCGCTCAACGCGCACGCTCGAGCCGCCGGACCGGACGCGCCTGCTGGCAAAGACGCTGGCACGCTTCTCGCCGATCGCGTTCGCCGCCGTGATCGCGATCCTCGCCACCGGGCTGCTGCAGTCCTGGTTCCAGGTCGAGAAGCTCGACAACCTGCTCGACACCGCCTTCGGCCGGTCGGCCCTGATCAAGTTCGGCCTCCTGGTGGGACCGCTGATGGCGCTCGGCGCGTACAACCAGCGCCGCCTGCTGCCACGCCTGCGAAGCGCCGCGGACGGGGGCGCCACTCCGGGCCGCGACGGCGTGCTGCTGCGCCGGTCGATCCGCACGGAGGTCGCGCTGCTGGCGGTCGTGCTGGGAGTGACCGCGGCGCTCGTCAGCTATGCCCCCTCCGGCAGCGTCTCGAGCGGGCCGCAGTCGGCGACCGCGTCGCTCGGCCCGGCCGACCTGCAGCTGACGGTCGACCCGGCCCGCGTGGGGCCGAACGAGATGCACGTGTATCTGATCGACAAGCAGACCGGTAGCCAGTACGACGCCGTGAAGGAGATGAACGTTGACCTGGTGCTGCCGGAGGAGAAGCTCGGGCCGCTGAAGGCCGAGACGCGCAAGGCCGGCCCCGGCCACTACGTGATGAACGGGGCGCTGTTCGGCGTGGCGGGCGATTGGGAGGTCAAGGTGACGGCGCGGGTGTCGGAGTTCGACGCATACTTCGCGACCCTGAAGGTGGGGATCGATTGATCCGGCGCAGGCGCATCGTCGCCGCGGTGGCCACCTGCGCGGCGCTCCTGCTGCCGGCGGCGGCGCCCGCGGCGGACCCCGGGCGCTGGATCGAGACGGGCCACAGCCCGGTGCCGCTCGAGTACTTCCAGGGCGTCACGACCGACCGCGACGGGGACTTCTTCTTCGACGGGATTCAGGTCGGCCTGTATCGCACGGACCCGCTGCTCACCGAGGAGGCGCGCGACGAGAGCGCGATTCCCCTCGACGTGTTCCTGCGCGAGGGCTACAACCACATCGGCGACATCACGTGGGACAAGCGCGAGGGCGGGCGCGTGCTGCTCCCGCTCGAGTGCTTCATCCCGTTCTTCGGCAACACCTGCGGGACCGGGTCGATCGGCGTCGCCGACCCCGAGGCGCTCGAGTGGCGCTACTACGTGAAGCTCGACAAGGCCTTCATCGACAAGGCGATGTGGGCCGAGGTGTCGCCGAACGGACAGCTGCTCTGGACCTCGAGCGGGAGCGGTGATGACCTGCTCGCCTACCGGATCAAGGACATCGCTCCGCGCAATGCCGCGCCGGACGCGCCTCCGCTGAAGCCGGTCCGGGTGCTGGAAGGGGCGGTACCCCCGAGCGGCATCACGGGCGCGGCCTTCTACGGCAAGCGATTGCTGCTCGCGGGACAGAGCGGAGGGCCGTTCAGGGTCTGGTCGATCGACCTCCGCGCCGGCGCCCGCAGGCTGGAGATAGAGAAGACCGTGATCGGCGAGTCGGAGGGGCTCGAGGTCGTGCACGCGCTCGGCGGCGTCTTGCACTGGCTCATCACGCCCTTCCAGACCGGCGGCAGGCCGCCCACGTACGGCCGCACGAGCGCGCTGGTCCACTTCGTGCCCGCGCCGGGCACGAAGAAGAACCACTGATTCGCCACCGGCGCCGCCCCCACCGGCTACGCTTGGCATCCGGAGGATAGGCCCGGGAGGCCGCCGCTGAGGGGCCAGCAGCACAGTCGCCGGATCACCAACCGCACCCCGCGTGGGAGCGCTGTCGCGGCGCTGACGGCTGTCGCGGTCTGTCTGTCAGGCGCCGCGCTCGCACACGCCACCTCGCCCGGGCTGAACGGCAAGGTGCTCTTCACCAGCGGACGCGACCTCAACTATGAGGTCTATTCCATGAACGCCGACGGCACCGGTCCGCTGAACCTGAGCGCCAACCCCGCGGCGGACATGTACCCCTCGGTCTCCCCGCGCGGAGACCGGGTGGCGTTCGCCAGCTTCCGCGACGCCGGCGATGCCGAGATCTACGTGATGAACGCCGACGGCAGCGGCCAGACCAGGCTCACGAACAGTCCCGGCGTCGACTCGCAGCCGACCTGGTCTCCAGACGGGCAGCGGATCGCGTTTCGCACCGACCGCGACGGTGACTGGGAGATCTACGTGATGAACGCCGACGGCAGCGGCCAGACCAGGCTCACGAACAGTCCCGGCGTCGACGCCGCCCCCGCATGGTCACCCGACGGCGGACGGGTCCTGTTCGAATCCAAGCGCGACGGCAATCGCGAGATCTACGCGATGAGCTCCGACGGGTCCGGACAGGTCAACCTGACCGCCCATCCCGATCAGGACCAGGAGCCGTCCTGGTCTCCCGACGGGCAGCGGATCGCGTTTCGCACCGACCGCGCCGGCGACGACGAGATCTACACCATGACCCCGGCCGGGGCGGCGCAGACGCGGATCACGACCAACCCGGCCACGGACTCCGCGCCTGCCTGGTCACCGGACGCCTCGAAGATCCTGTTCCGCAGCACCCGCGACGGGAACTCGGAGATATACGTGATGGGTGCCGACGGCGATGCGCAGACCGGGCTCACCGCGGTTCCGCAGTTCGACGGGCATCCCGAGTGGCAGACCGTTGCGACCGGCTATGCGCGCCCGAGGGCCGCCTCGCCGATCCGTTTGTCGCTCGTGCCGGCCTACCGGTCCTGCACCGATGCGACGGGTACGCACGGCCCTCCGCTTGAGTTCGCGTCCTGCAACCCGCCCGCCCAACGCTCCCCGCGTCTGACCGTCGGCACGCCGGACGCGAACGGCGCGTCCGCCAACTCGATCGGGTCCATCCGCCACCGCGTGCTGGTGGGGACGCCCGGCCCACCCGACGACTCGGACATCAGGATCCTGTTCTCGCTCTCGGACGTGCGCTGCAGCATCGCGTTCGGCGCGTGTGCGAGCGGCGCCCTCTCCGACTACACGGGCGAGCTGGAGGTGATCACGGACGTGACGATCACCGACCGCGACAACGCGACCGCGCCCGGCGGCGGCACCGAGGCCGCGACGGTGATCGAAACACCGCTCGCGTTCACCGCGCAGTGCGTCGCCACCGCCGGTGGAGCGGGTGGGCTCTGCGCGCTCAACACCTCCGCGAACGCGATCGTCCCCGGCACGGTGCGCGACGGCCAGCGAATGCTGATCACGATGTCGGGGACGCGGGTGACGGACGGCGGGCCCGACGGCCTGGCGGCGACCGAGCCGAACGACGTCTTCGCGGTTCAGGGAATCTTCATTCCCTAGTACATCAGGCGGGCTTCGCCCGCGCCTAAAGTCCTGTGAGTCGGCTGACCGCCGCCTCGCTCAGTACCCGAGCGCGAACTTCGCGTCCTCGGACATGCGCTCCGGGGACCAGGCGGGCGAGAACACCATCTTCGGGAGTACCTTCTCCACTCCCTCGACCTCGCCCACGAACTCCTTCATCTGCTCGGTGACCTGCGGGCCGATCGGGCACGCCGGGGTCGTGAGCGTGAAGGTGATGTGGACGTCGCGGTCTTCGATCTCCACGTCGTACACCAGGCCGAGCGACACGAAGTCGAGGCCCAGCTCAGGGTCGATCACGTTCTCGAGCGCCTCCATCACGTCGTCGCGGTCCGGAGTCGTCGCGGCCGTTCCGTTTGTCTCGTCAGGCATGGGTCGATTCTAGAGAAGCCCCCGGGGACACGTCCCCCGCGCCACGGAAGCCAGGCGCCGGATGGCAACCATCTACGCTGCCTGCGTGCTGCTGCTCGTGGTCCTGTTCATCGTGGTGCCGATCGCGGAGATCTACGTGATCATCCAGGTTGGCCAGGAGATCGGCGTGCTGTGGACCGTGTTGATCCTGATCGCGGACTCCCTGATCGGCGCGCGGTTGCTGGGCTGGCAGGGCCGGCGTGCATGGGGCGCGTTCCAGTCCGCGCTGGCAGCGGGCCGCATCCCACATCGGGAGGTGCTGGACGGCACCCTGATCATCCTCGGAGGCGCGTTCCTGCTGACGCCGGGCTTCCTCACCGACGTTGTCGGGCTGCTGTTGCTGATCCCGCCCACCCGCGCAGCGTTTCGCCGTCTGCTCACGCGCATGATGCTGCGCCCGACGAGACTTGGCTGGGCCAGAGTGGTGGTCGGGAGTCCGCGCGGGCCACGGCCGCAACCGACCGCCCGGCCCGAGACTCCGGCGCCCCCCGCGTCGCTTCCTCCGACGCCGCCCGACACGGCCGAGCCGCCGCAGGGATGACGACGCCCGCCGACGAACAGGCTCAGACCGGCCCGGGTGAGTTCCGGGACGTCGTGGACGTGCAGCTGCTCGACGAGTCGTTGCTGCTCGCCGCGAGGATCGCGCGTGCTCCCTCGGACGGCGCGGGAAGCGTGATGGTGGTGGTGCTCGCCGACGGGGAGCCGGCGCTCGCGATCGCCGAGGAGGTCGGTGCCGTGGAGAGCTGGGAGCACGCAGTCGCGGGTCCACTGGAGCTCACCGTCGAGCAGCCCCTGGAGCGGTGGACGCTGTCGCTCGACGCGCCGGGCGTCCGGGTGGGCCTCGAGCTGCGCGCGCTGACC
>JBOGZM010000019.1:0-5421 GCA_050697255.1 Solirubrobacterales bacterium | reverse complement strand
GCATCGTGCGATCGAGGCCACCCGCGTCGTGCGCCGGCAGCGCGGAGGCTCGTTTCGAAGCGAGGCCAGCTGAGCGGAGCCCGGATCGCTCTGGTCAGGGGCCGCTCTGCACGAAGCTGCGGAGGCTGACGTGGTCCTCGTGGCACGCCGGGCACCCCTGGAGGTGGGCTCGCATTCCGGGAATCGCATCGTCGGCATTCGCGCCGGCCAATTCCAGCTCGACGTAGCGGTCCAGCTGCTCGAAGCACTCCTCGCAGGCCAGCTCAGGCCCCTCCGGGCCCAGCAGCGCGCGCAGCACCTTGTCGTCTCGATGCCTCGTCATGGTTCCTCCGTTCCTTGCTCGCCGATGCTCATTCCCTGAGCGGCGAGGTGCACACGCAGCTTGTGGCGCGCGTCATGGAGAGTCTTGTAGAGCGCTCCCCTCGTGGTGTTCAGGCGCTCGGCGAGCACGTCTATGGGCACGCCGTTCAGAGTGGTCGCGACGAGCACCTCGCGCTGGTGCGGCGTGAGCTGGTTCGAGATCGCCTCGTGGAGCTCGTCGAACAGCTCGCCGCGCTCGGCGCTGGCCTCGGGAGACGGGCCGTCGGCCGGAAAAAGTGGCCACGCCTCCGGTTGGAGCGGCAGCTCGCGGCCCTGCCACGCCCGCCGGCGCAGCTTGACGGCCGCTTCGAGCAGGGCGAACTTGTAGACCCAGGTCGTGAACTTGCTGTCGCCCCGATAGGTGCCCAGCTTCGAGAGCACCGCGATCAGGGCATCGTCGGCGCTCTGTATCGCGAGGTCGTCGAAGTCGTCTCCCCGCAGGTGCGGCAGCGTGACGCGGCGGCGATTGATCTCGAAGCGCGCCGCACGCAGCAGCAGCTCGTGCAGGCGGCCGACCGCCTCGTCGCGCTCCTGGCCCGACGCCTGGAGGGACGTGACCCATCCGCGCGATTCCGCGTCCGGGCGGGCCAGCTCGGCGGAGGCTTCTGGGCGGGTGGGCAGTGCTTTCACCGCGCCAACGCTAACAGCGGTCGCGCTCGTCATCACAAAGCCCTCTCGCTCTCCAGCGGCGCGAGAATGCGAGCCGCCAGCTGGGGTGGACAGCCACGGTCCACGAGCTCGAGGAGTGCGTGGAGGTCGACTGCTTCGTCCCGAGCCAGCTGTGAGGCGGTCTCCCACTCGAACCCCGCAACTCGAAGCCTGGCTTCGCGCCAGGCGACATCGGAGTAAGGCGGAGACGGAGAATTGGCCTGCCGGCGCATCGTGTCGTCGTTCATGCCTGCTTAGCGCCACCCGGGCCCGATTTCTTACGCCTGTTGGACTTGCGGATGGGAGTACTAGGATGCGATCCGTCATCACATCCTGGGCGGCCGGACGCCGGCGACGAGAGGGGAGCATCCAATGAGCGCGCTGATCGGTTTGATCAAGGGCTTCACCGGAAAGCCGTCCCATCCGCCTCTCACAGATGCGAGCATCGGCGCCTACACGGTCGGGGTCGCGATGCTCGTGCTCGGCGCGCTGGGGGTGGAGGAGGAGCAGATGGCGCACGGCTCGCTCCTGGCGATCTCGGGCGGCCTCGTGCTCGCGCTTCCCACCGCTCTGACCGGGCTGCTCGACTGGCTCGCGATCGAGAAGGGGACGCCGGCGCGGACGATGGCCACGATCCACCTCTTCACGATGCTGAACGCGACCGTCCTGTTCGCGCTCACGTGGATCGTCCAGCTCGATGGATACAAGAACGACGTCGTCGAGACGGGGGCCTGGATACTCGGCCTCGGCGCCGAGTCCCTGCTGGCGGCCGGCGGGTACATCGGTGGCTCCCTGGTGTTCGTCTACGGCGTTCGCGTCCTGAAGCGCCGCGAGACACCGGTGTCGGATGCGCTCATCCCCGGGCGGGCGGAAGCGCCGCCTGAGCACGACGCCTAGCTTGCAGCGGGACTACGCGCCGCTGCGCGACTACGCTGCGATCGGCGACGGTCGCACGGCGGCTCTGGTGGCGCGCGACGGCTCGATCGACTGGCTCTGCCTGCCCACTCTCGACTCGCCGAGCGTCTTCGGGGCCATCCTCGATCGAGATCGAGGCGGGAGCTTCATGCTCGAGCCCGAGGTGCCGTATGACGTCGCGCGGCGATACCTGCCCGACACCAACCTGCTCGAGACGACGTTCACCACCGGAGGTGGTGCGACACGCGTCACCGATGCGATGACGCTCCCGGGAGAGGGGCTTGCTCCGGAACGGGAGCTCGTTCGCAGGGTCGAGGGCCTGTCCGGCCGGGTGCCGCTGCGCTGGCGCGTTGAGCCTCGCTTTGGCTATGGCGCTCAGGGGCCGCGCATCGAGCAGCGCGGCGAGGTGCCGGTGGCGACCATGGGGGGCGAGGCGCTGGCTGTCTGCGCCTGGTCGGCAGGCGACCATCAGTACGGTCGGGACTCAGTGTCGGGGCGCTTCGAGGTCTCTGCGGGCGAACAGGCCCTGATCGCGATCGCGAGCGCCCACGGTGAGCCGCTCGTACTCCCGGGACGGTCGCAGGTGGAGCGGCGCCTCGCGGACACGGAGCGGTTCTGGCGCACCTGGGCGGTGGGCAGGACCTACGACGGCCCCTGGCGAGGGGCGGTCCTGCGCAGCGCCCTCGCGCTGAAGCTGCTCGTGTTCGCGCCCTCTGGAGCGATCGCCGCCGCGGCGACCACCTCGCTGCCGGAGTCGGTCGGTGGCGAGCGCAACTGGGACTATCGCTTCTCCTGGGTGCGGGACTCGGCCTTCACCCTTGACGCCTTTCTCGAGCTCGGCTGCCCGGGCGAGGCGACCGCATTCTTCTGGTGGCTCATGCATGCCTCACAGCTCACACATCCGACCCTGCACGTGCTGTACCGGTTGGATGGCGGGCCCTCTCCCGCCGAAGCCGAGCTCGATTTGAGCGGGTACCGCGGCTCGGGGCCGGTCCGGGTGGGCAACGCGGCCGCCCGCCAGCGCCAGCTCGACGTCTACGGGGAGCTCTTTCAGACCTGCTGGCTCTACACCCGCGCCGGCGGCAGGCTCGATGCGGACCTCGGGCGCAGGCTCGGCGAGATCGCCGACCTCGTCTGCGAGCTGTGGCGCAGGCCGGACTCCGGGATATGGGAGGTGCGCAGCAAGCCCGTCCACTTCACGCAGTCGAAGGTGGCCTGCTGGACAGCGCTCCGGCAAGCCGCCGGGCTCGCCGAGGAGGGATGGATACCGGCCCGCGGAGTTCGCCGCTGGCGCGCCGAGGCGGAGGCGATCCGCAGGTTCGTTGAGGAGCGCTGCTGGTCGGAGCAGAAGCGGAGCTACGTCCGCTTCGCAGGGAGCGAGGAGCTGGACGCAAGCCTTCTGCTGGCCGTGTTGATGGGATACGAGGATTCCTCGGACCGGCTCGTGAGCACGGTCGAGGCCGTGCGGCGCGAGTTGGGTAGCGGCCCGCTGCTCTACCGCTACACGGGCGAGGATGGGCTGAGCGGGGGAGAGGGCTTCTTTCTGGCCTGCTCCTTCTGGCTCGTGGACGCGCTCGCGCGCTGCGGACGGCTCCACGAAGCGGCCGAGACCATGGAGGAACTGCTGGCAATCGCGAACGACGTCGGGCTCTATGCAGAGGAAGTAGAGGCGCGGACGGGGGAGTTCCTGGGCAACTTCCCGCAGGGTCTCGTTCACCTTGCGCTCATCAACGCGGCCGTGTCCATCTCGGAGGCGCCGGCCACATGAGCGTCTGGGGGGCGATCGCCGGTGGCTTCGTCGGAACTCTCCTGCTGACCACCGGACTCGCGGCCGCAAGCGAGCTGCGCCTGACACGGATCGACCTGCCGTTCCTCCTCGGAACGATGCTGATGGCCGACCGGACGCGTGCGAAGGCGCTCGGCTATCTCCTCCACTTCGTCGCCGGACAGGTCTTTGCGCTGGTCTACTACGCCGTCTTTGCGGCGATCGACGAGAGCGGCTGGCTGCTGGGCGCGCTCTTCGGCCTCCTGCACGGGGTCTTCGCCGTCACCGCGCTGGTGAACGTTCTCCTGCCCGTCGTGCACCCCCGCATGGGGACTTCACACACCGCCGCCGACTCGAGCCCCCTGCTCGAGCCACCCGGCTTTCTGATGCTGAACTACGGCCACTCGACGCCACTGGTGACCGTTGCCGTCCACGTGATCTACGGCGGGATCGTGGGGGGCTTCGTCTCGCTTTCCGGTTGACGCCGGCTCATGCATAGAGCCGGTCGAACACCTCGCGGTAGCGGTCGTAGACCAGGCTGCGCTTCACCTTCATGGTGGGGGTCAGCTCGCCGTCCGCCTGGGTCAGGTCGCGATCGAGGACGGCGAAGCGCTTCACCTGCTCGATCCGGGCGAAGTGCCGGTTGGCCTCGTCCACCTCGGCCTGGAGCGCCTGCCGGACCCGCTCGTCGCGGGCCATCGCGGCGACGTCCGGCTCGATGCCCAGGCGCGCGGCCAGCGCGGGCGCCTCGTCGCGGTCGAGCGTGAGCACGGCGACCAGGTAGGGGCGGTTGTCGCCGTAGACGACGGCCTGTGAGATCCAGGGACGCCCGCGCAGCTCGGTCTCGATGTTCGTAGGCGTGATGTTCTTGCCGCTCGAGGTGATGATGATGTCCTTCTTGCGGCCGGTGATCCTCAGATAGCCGTCCTCGTCGAGTGCGCCCAGGTCACCCGAGCGCAGCCAGCCGTCCGCGAACGTGTCGCGGGTCGCCGGCTCGTCCCGGTAGTAGCCGCCGAAGACGTTGTCTCCCCGCAGCAGCACCTCGCCGTCGGCGGCGATCGCGACGTCTGCGCCCGGGAGCGCTCGGCCGACGGTCCCGAAGCGGAAGCCGGCGGGCGTGTTGAGCGTGGCGGCCGCGCACGTCTCGGTCAGCCCGTAGCCCTCGAGGACGAGCACGCCGCAGGCATCGAAGAACTCGAGCACGTCGCGCCCGATCGGGGCCGCTCCGGTCAGCGCAAGCTGCAGCCGGCCGCCGAACAGCCCGCGGATCCGCGACAGCACGAGCCGGTCCGCGAGCGCGTGACGGGCGCGGAGCAGGATGCCGGGTCCCGTGCCGCGCCGCTCCCGCGCGCGCAGCGCCGCTCCGGCGCGCAGCGCCCAGTGAAAGAGCGCGCGCTTCGGCGGGCCTGCCTCCTCGACGCCGGCGGTGGCACGCGAGTGGACCTTCTCGAACACGCGCGGCACAGACGGGAAGTGCGTCGGGCGTGACTCGCCGAGGTCGTCGAGGATCCTGGCGGGGTCGCGCTGCCAGTAGGCGATCGTCCCGCCGGCATGGAGGACCGCCATCTGCGTGACGCGCGCGAGCGCGTGCGCCAGCGGCAGGAACAGGAAGATCGAGAAGGGCTCACGCCCGAGCTCCAGCGCGTTCACATACATCCGCACGGTGGCGAGGCAGTTGGCGTGCGTCAGGACGCACCCCTTGGGCGGGCCGGTCGTGCCGGAGGTGTAGACGA
>JBOGZM010000018.1:0-2318 GCA_050697255.1 Solirubrobacterales bacterium | reverse complement strand
ACCACCTGGCGGTCGAAGCGGCCGGGCCGCAGCAATGCCGGGTCGAGGATGTCGGGCCGGTTCGTGGCCGCGATCAGGATGATGTTGTCCTTCATCTCGAAGCCGTCCATCTCGACCAGCAGCTGGTTCAGCGTCTGCTCGCGCTCGTCGTGACCGCCCCCGAGGCCGGCGCCGCGGTGACGGCCGACGGCGTCGATCTCGTCCATGAAGATGATGCAGGGCGAGTTCTGCTTGGCCTGCTCGAACAGGTCGCGGACGCGCGAGGCGCCCACACCCATGAACATCTCGACGAAGTCGGACCCGGAGATGGAGAAGAAGGGCACCCCCGCCTCGCCGGCGACGGCGCGCGCCAGCAGCGTCTTTCCGGTGCCGGGCGGGCCGTACAGCAGCACGCCCTTCGGGATCCGGGCACCGAGCGCCTGAAACTTCTTCGGGTTCTCGAGGAACTCCTTGATCTCGTGCAGCTCCTCCACAGCCTCGTCGACGCCGGCCACGTCGCGGAACGTGACCTTGGGTGAGTCCACCGACAGGCGTTTGGCGCGCGACTTGCCGAAGCTCATGACCCGCGAGCCGCCGCCCTGCATCGAGTTCATGAGGAAGATCCAGAACGCGATCAGGAGCAGGAACGGCAGTATGTAAGTGAGCAGCGAGAGCCAGTTCGACCCGCCCTTGCCCTTCACCGACAGCTGAACCTCGTTCTGGCGCAGGTCCCGGACCAGCTCCTCCTCGTAGTTGTCCGGGTAACCGGTCTCGTACTTGGTCTTGTCGTCGACCTGCGTCACGTCGATCGTGTTGTCACGCGTGTTGATCGTGACGCTCTTGACCTGGCCGTTCTCGACCTGCTCGAGGAACTGGCCGAAGTTGGGCTTCGGCTTACCCTCGTCCTGACCGAGGAAGCGCTGCGCGAAGAACGCCAGCACCACGACGATCAGGATCGGGAAGGTCGCGTTCTTGAGGAATCTGCTCATGTGCCGGTGCCGGAGGGCAAAGTCCCTGCACCTGACGCCTCTGACCAAGAGAAGGGGAGCGCGAGAGACACGGTCCTCGACTTGGGACAGCGTAGCAGGGGTCCTTTACCCTGCCGAGGGGTTACGGGGCGCATGGGAGCGCGGATCATTGGTCTCAGAATCGGCGCGCAGGGCGCCGCCCTTGACCCGGGAGCCGGGCCGCTCAGGCTGCGTTGCGCCCGGGCCCGTGCCGGGCCGCGTCATCGACCGCGTGCAGACCGTCATGGTGCGGGGCCGACTCCGCGTCCAGCGCGGCCACATAAGGCAGGTTGCGGAAGCGCTGGTCGAGGTCCAGCCCGTACCCGACGACGAAGCGGTTGGGGATCTCGAAGCCGACATAGCGGATCGGCAGGTCGACCTTGCGCCGCCCGGGCTTCACGAGCAACGCACACACCTCGAGCGAGCGCGGGCTGCGAGCCCGCAGGTTGCGCAGCAGATAGCTGAGCGTCAGGCCGGAGTCGACGATGTCCTCGACGATCAGCACGTCCTTGCCCTCGATCGAGGAGTCGAGGTCCTTCAGGATCCGGACCACGCCGGAGGAATCCGTCAGCGACCCGTAGCTGGAGACGGCCATGAAGTCGAGCTCGCAGGGGGCGTCCACGTTGCGCATCAGGTCGGCTACGAAGAAGACGGCCCCCTTCAGAACGCCCATCATGAAGAGGTCTCGACCGGCGTAGTCCCGCGAGATCTCCGCCCCGAGCTCGGCCACGCGGTGCTGGAGCACCTCGGCCTCCACGACTGTTTCACCGACTGGCTCCACGGGCGCGCAGTCTAGATGGTTGACTCCATGGCCCAGGGCACTACAGCCGCCTCGCCGCGGAGAGCCGGACGGTCGCGCGGGTGTCCGGCCTCACCCGGAAGCGCTCTGAGATCGCCACGCCCGCCACCCAGGCGATCTCCCCGTCGGACTCGACCACCGGCAGCGACCGGCGCACCGAGCGCGGCACCTTCGCGTCCCCGAACAGGTCCTGCAGCGACTTGGTCCCGTCCAGCCCGAGCGGCTGCATCCGGTCGCCGTCGCGCCAGGCCCGAACGATGAGCGTACCCGCGACCCGGTCGGCGTCGAGCTGCGGCTCATCCGCCGATCCGAGGTCGCCGGCGCGGCCTACGGGACCGCACTCGGACACGAGCTCCCATTCTCCGAAGCGACATCTGCCGGGAACCGGAAGCGCGGCCGGGGCCGGGGCCAGGGCGTCATCCGGGCCTCTGCCGAAGCGCACCATGCCGTACTCCACGGTCGCGCGCAGGCCCCCGCCGAGCTCGACCACGCCGCTGCCGCCGCGCTGGGCGAGGCGCTCGATCGCGCGGGCG
>JBOGZM010000017.1:0-5593 GCA_050697255.1 Solirubrobacterales bacterium | reverse complement strand
TTCTGCAGGTACGCGTCCCCGAGCGCCGCATAGGTGCCCGCGCGGGCCGTGCCGGCCTGGACGGTGGTCTGGAGCGAGGCGATCCGGGCGTCGGTGGAGCGCGCGTCGGCGCTGCGGCCGCCGATCCCCGCGGCTCCCGCGCCGGCCGGACCGCCGTCCTGGGATCCGTCGATCAGCTTCACCGCCAGGAATGTGGCGGCGAACACGAACAGCGGCACGAAGAACTTGATCAGGCTGGGCCTTGTGAGGGTCATGTTGGCGTCGTGTGTCGAGTGGTTCGAAAGCTTGCGGTTTGAGCTCCGGAAGGGGGGCCTCCCTGCAGGCCCCCCATTCCGGCGTTCCGTTCCTTAGGGCGCGGGCGGGACGTTCTCGCGCTTGATGCGCGAGTCGAATCCCGAGTCCGTCGCCGGCAGGTACGGGAACGTGGACAGGAACGACTTGTCGTTCTGGTCCACGCCGTCACCCAGCAGGTCGCCTGCCGGGTTCGGGCATGTCGCGGTCTTGCACGCGTCCTTCAGCGACGGGAAGTCGGCCGGGTTGGCCAGCTTGCCCGCCACGACCCGCAGGTCGATGTCCACCACGTCGTCGATCAGCCGGCGGCCGTTCGGGTAGCCTGCCAGGTCACCGGCGAGCACGCCGAGGCGCTTCTCGCTGGCCGAGGGCGGAACGCCCAGGTTGACCTTGATCGTGTCGACCGGCTTCGGGTCCTTGCCGTGCTGGTTCAGACCCGGGATGCCCTGCAGGACCGCGAGCACGATGTCCGCCCGGCCCGTCTCCGGGACCTTGAGGTCGAACAGCGCGTTCATGATCGCTGCCAGCTCCGGCATGACGACGTACTTGCCGTACAGCTCTGCGTCGCGGTCCGGAGTGGTGCTGTTGAACCGGTCCTTGTCCTTGACCGGGATGATGACCTCGTTCACGAGCGGGTTCCCCAGCCGGGAGACCTGCACGTAGTCGCCGTTGTCACGGCCGCGGTCGTCATCGTCGTCGCGGCTGCTCGCGGATGCCAGCACCGACACGCGCCTGCGCTCGGTCGAGGCCCACACGCCCACGACGGCGTTCCTGTCCTCGGCCTCGTCGACCTCGTCGCCGTCCCTGGTGACCCGCTCCTCGGGCACCTGGAGCACGATCGAGTGCACGCCGTAACCGGCGAGGTCGTCCTTGCCGCCACCCTGGTTCCCGAATCCGATTCCGGGACGCCCGGGCTTGTCGATGTTGATCGCGTCGAACGTCGCTCCGAGATCCACGAAGAACGGGTCGTCACGCTGGCCTGCGAACACCTTGCCGCCACCCGGCAGCTCGGTGATCGCCTGGTTGGCGACCTTGTTGTAGTCGGGGATCGTCTTCGGGCCGACGTTGTTCGGCGCGACCGGGATGTTGCGGGCAACCGTGCGCGCGCTGCGCAGCACCCGCTTGGAGCGCTTGCGGCTGTGCTTGCGTTTCGACTTGCCCTTGCGCGACTTGCCCTTGCGCGAGTGCTTCCTGTTCTTTGAAGACGAAGCGCTCTTCGCATACCCGTAAGAAAGCCGCTCCACGTTGTAGAACTGCTTCTGGAGCAGGTTCGGGCTGTTGATCGAGTCCACGGGCGGGAGTGCGTACAGGAAGGAGTTGCCGCCCTTCTCGTACACGTCCTTGAACGTGAACCGGTACCGGACGTCGTACCTGCCGTCGCCGGTGTTGTCGATGTTGATGTAGTACCGCGCCCGCTGATCGAACCTGTAGAAGTTCGGGCCGCCGGCCGGGTCCTCGAACGGAACCCAGTTGGCGACGACCGTGAGCGCGTCTTGGGCGTCCTTCGCCGTGTAGGCGTAGACGTCCGTGTCGTCGGCGGTCGGATCGATCGAGGTCAGTGGTGCCTCTCGGTGACTTGAACCGATGCTGAGCGGCACCGCAACCCCGATGGCCACCAGCGCGGCGACGATCGAGAGCCTCTTCATGTGTCCTCCTTGGGGACCTCCATGGGCTTCAACGGGCGGTGCCTCCCGGCTCCCCCGTCCTTCGATCGGCCACTTACGCAGCGCTGCGTGGAACGGATCACCTCGCCCCGCGGCGGTTAGGCTGATCCGCCCAGGACAAGCTGGCGTAGATAGGAAGGTCCGGGCCGTGCCCGACCAAGGACGAGAGATGGAAGTAGAGGACCTGCACCGACTCGCCGACGAGGATCTGATGCCGCTCGTGGAGCGGAAGGACCCGTCCGCGTTCGAGATCGTCTATGACCGCCACGGCGGCGCCGCCTACTCGCTCGCCTACCGCATCGTCGGCGACCGGCTGGTGGCCGAGGAGGTGACCCAGGAGGCTTTCCTGTCCGTATGGCGGAGCGGCGCGCGGTTCGACCGCGCACGGGGTAGCGTGCGGACCTGGCTGCTCGGCGTGGTGCGCAACCGGGCGATCGACGTGCTGCGGCGCGAGGCGGGGCGCGCCCCGACGGTGAGCCTGGAGCTCGACACCGTGCCGGAGCAGGAGTCCCGCTTCGAGCCCACCGATGCCGAGGCGCTGCGGCGCGACGCCGGGCGCGAGGTGCGCGGGGCGCTGCGGGACCTTCCCGAGGACCAGCTGAAGGTCGTGCAGCTCGCCTACTTCGGCGGCCTCAGCCATTCCGAGATCGCGGAGGTGCTGGGGATGCCGCTCGGTACCGTGAAGGGCAGGATGCGCCTGGCGATGGAGAAGATGCGGGCCGCGCTCGCGGAGGGGATGTGAACGACCACGCCGATCACGCTCGCTTCGAGGACGACCTCGCGGCCTACCTCCTGGACGCGCTGACCGCGGACGAGGTGCGCGAAATCGAGCGCCACATCGAAGGTTGCGAGCGCTGCCAGGAACGCGCCCGCTGGCTGCAGGGGTCGGTCGAGATGCTGCCCACGGCGGTCGAGCAGCTCGAGCCGCCGCCGGCGCTGAGGGAGCGGCTGATGCGGACCGTGCGCGCGGAGGCCGGGGTCTCTGCCCGAGAGCGCCCGGCCGCGGCGGGCGCCGGTTCGGATCGCGACGCTCGATCGCATGGTGGCCGCGGGTGGCTGAGCCGGCTCTTCGCGCTCCCGCGACCGGCGATGGCGCTCGGCGCGATCCTGCTCGCGGTGGGCGCGGGCGGCCTGGGCTACGCCGTCGGCACCGGTGGTGACGCTGGTGAGCCGACCACCATTCAGGCAGAGGTTGCTCCCCCGGGCGCGCACGTGACGCTCGAGCGTGACGGCGACCGCGGCATCCTGCGCGTGTCGGGGCTGCCGCAGCACAGCAACCGCATCTACGAGGTGTGGCTCGAGCGCGGCGGGCAGGCTCGCCCTGCAACGCTCTTCCAGGTCCACCGCGACGGCACCGGGTCCGCGGCGATTCCGCACGGCCTGAACGGCGCCGATCGCGTGATGGTGAGCCTCGAGCCACCGGGTGGCAGCGCGCAGCCCACCAGCGACCCGGTGGTGGTGACCGATATCTAGCTCGGCGGGGGGCCCTCTATATAGACAACGCGGACAGTGCGGCGCCCCACCCGGCGCGGTAGGATCGACCGGTGCCGGCCGCGGGAGCGCCTCATATGAGCGAACAGGCGGTCACCGACTCGCCGGCCACGCTCGAGGCGGCGATCGGGCGCTACAACGACGCCTGGAACGCCCATGACGTGGACGCGATCATGGCCATGCACGCGCCGGACATGGTGTTCCACAACCACACCGCGGGCGAGAGCGCGACCGGCGAGGAGGTGCGCGGCCACCTCGAGTCCATTTTCGGGACCTGGCCCGACATTCGCTTCGAGACCCGGCGACTGTACGTGCGCGACGGCCTCGTCGTGCAGGAGTGGACCGCGACCGCGACGCACTCCCGCACCATGCGCCGGGGCGACATCGTCGCGGAGCCGACGGGGGCGGAGGTGCGCTGGGACGGGATGGACGTGATCCCCTTCGAGCGCGGGCTCGTGAAGCGCAAGGACGTCTACTCGGACTCGGTCTCGATCCTGCGCCAGGTCGGCCTGCTTGAATAGGCCGGAATTCCCCATCTAGCGGTGCGTGACGAACGGGAAGGCCTGGGCGACGCCCCCTGGCCCCCTCACTTCAGAAAGCAGCGCGGCGAGCCGCGGCGCGTGCAACCGAGCAAGCGGAAGAAGTAGCGCGGTCCGTGAAGCCGCCAGGGGGGACCCCCCGTCGAGCCTCAAATAGCGGCGAGTAAGGGGGGTTCTCCCTGGCGGGCTACGGCTCCGACTACGTTTCCAGTTGGTCGATCGTGCACTCCCGCGGGTTCTTGTCGTCGCGCCAGCGTTTGAACCTGGCCCCGTGGCGGATGCGGTGGCCGCTTACGTGATCGAAGCTCACCTCCGCGACCAGTTCCGGCCGGACCGAGATCCATTCGAGCTCCCGGCCGGCGTCCCAGCGGCTCGGGTCGCCGCTCCCCCGTTCGCCGGTTTCGTAGGGGGCCAGGAACCCGGGTAGCTCTCGCTTCTGCTTGGCGCGGAAGCCGGAGGTGTGGCCGACGACCTGTAACTCGCCGCTGTCGTCGTAGAGGCCCAGGATCAGGGAGCCGAGCGTGCCCTCCTCCTTGCCGGGACGCCAGCCCACGATCACCGAGTCGATCGTCCGCACCCGCTTGACCTTCACCATCCCGGTGCGTTCGCCGGGGCGGTAGGGGGCCTCGAGCTCCTTGGCGATCACGCCCTCTGCTCCATGCAGCCATTGCTCGGCGTCGGCGCGCTCGCGGGTGGAGGGCGTCAGGTCGAGCGGCTTCTTGACCAGCCGCTCCAGTTGCTCCCGGCGCGCCGAGAACGGCTCGTCGAGCAGGAGCTTGCCATCCTGCTCGAGCAGGTCGAACGCGACGAACCGGGCGGGCGTCTCCTCGGCCAGCCGCCGCACGCGCGACTCGGCGGGGTGGATCCGCTGCTGGAGGCCGTCGAAGTCCTGGCGACCGTCCTCGCGCAGGATCACCAGCTCTCCGTCCACCACGTACTCGCCGGGGGGAAACCGCAGCTCGGGGAAATAGCGCCCGAGCGGCCGCCCGTTGCGGGACTGCAGATAGTGGTCATCCCCGTTCACGAACGCGAGCGCGCGAAAGCCGTCCCACTTCGGCTCGTACGACCAGCCGTCGTCCTCCGGCAGCTCGGCGCGGGAGATTGCGAGCTGCGGCAGCACCGGCGGTGAGAGGGCGGTCACGGGAGCATCGTAAAGGTGCCGACCTGGCGTTTCGCTCGATGGCCAGTGGTAATAAGAGTCTTGATGCCGCGCAGCGCCACAGCCGAGGCCGACTCCCTGCAGCTGTTCCTGAACGAGGTCAGCCGGCATCGCCTGCTGACCGCCGAGGAGGAGCTCGATCTGGCGCGCCGGATCGAGCGCGGGGACGTCGAGGCCAAGGAGCGCATGGTGAACTCGAACCTGCGGCTCGTGGTGTCGATCGCCAAGCACTATCGGGGCCAGCACGAGCAGCTGGTGGACCTGATCCAGGAGGGCATGCTGGGCCTGATCCGGGCCGTCGAGAAGTTCGACTGGCGCCGGGGGCTAAAGTTCTCCACCTACGCGACACCGTGGGTGCGGCAGTCGATCGAGCGCGGGATTGCCTACAAGGCGCGCACGATCCGCGTCCCGGTGCATGTCCTGCAGCGGGAGCGCAAGATCGTCCGCGC
>JBOGZM010000016.1:0-2613 GCA_050697255.1 Solirubrobacterales bacterium | reverse complement strand
CCGTCAGGGTGCGCTGAGGCGCCCGCGGGGCGTGAGCGGCGCGGGCCGTCCTGACCGGGGCGGGCGGCGCCAATCCGCGCGTCCGGCTCCGGCCAGCCGCCCGAGGCCCCAGGCCATGCCTCCCAGCAGGCTGAGGGCAATCCCAAGCACCGTGCCGTAGGCGAGCACGCTCAGCATGGGGAACGTTGCGTCCTTCGCCTCTCTTTGCAGCAGCCGCGTGTCCGACACGAACGTGCGCACGAAGGTGCGCTCGGCCGGCACCTCGGCCGCCGGGATCGCGGGATCGCGCGGCAGGTAGATCGGCACACCCTGGAGCGAGTCGCCGCGGTGCAGCCGCAGGAGCGCCTTCCACTCGCCGTAGACGGGGATCGGCCTGGTCGTCCGGTAGACCCCCGGACCCACGCGCTCCAGCTTGTCGAGCACCAACCCGCCGCCCTGCCAGGCCGTGACCGTCAGCCAGCGCGCATCGTCCGCCGCGCCGCGGGGGCTGAGCTCGACGCGCGCGGACACCTGTCGCTCGGCGCCGCCACGCACGTCGGTGAGGCTCACCCGCGCGCTCTCGCCGGGACTGGGGGAGGTCTGGAGCCCATAGCCGATCAGCATCGCGAGCGCGAGGCTCGCAGCGACCAGCGCGGGCGTCGCGCCGCGCGGGCGCGGCACGTGGTCCGACGCGAGGGCGCTGCCGATCAGCGCGCCGATCGTGCCGCCCGCGACCGCTGCCGCGAGACCGACGGCGACGGCCTCCGGGAGCATCGACTCCGGCCATGCGAGCGGCATCCACAGATGCGACCAGCCCCACTCGGCGGCCAGGCCGACCGTGCCGATCAGCGCGCCGGCGACGGCCCCGAAGGCGAGCGGGCGGGCGATCAGCGCCCGCCTTGCGACCAGCTCCACGAGCACGGCCTCGGCCGCGTACAGCGGGAAGTGGGGCGTGGTCTCCCCGAACGCCGGGCCGACCAGCAGGGAGACGCCGCCGCGCACCGCGACGAACAGCGCCACCGCGATCAGGGCGCCGCCGGGCCCCGCCCACAGGCGCGCGGCGACGAGGGCGACCGACGCGGCGAGCATCACGAGCATCGGGTGGAAGAGGAAGTCGAACTGCGGCACGCCGAAGTCGAACTCGGCCTGGAACGTCGAGAGCCCGATCAGGAAGGCCCCCACGAGCGTGGCGCGCTGGACCCTCAGCATGCGGGGCGCGAGCGCCTTCGACGTGCGGCCGTTGCGCTCCCGCGCCACTCGCGCGCCCTCGACCAGGAGCACCGAGCGGCCGACGAGCGTCATCGCCGCGCCGCCGATCAGCATCAGGTGCGTCGGGCCCCAGAGCGTGACGTCCTGGCCGAACATTCGGTGCCAGAAGTCGTCGAGGGGGAAGCCGGACAGGGAGAAGGCCCCGCACGCGAACAGCAGCACACCTCCGACCGGCGCGTGCCAGGTGCGCGTGATCCGCACGGCGCTGCGCCCGGGGCGTTCCTTCGGCAGGACCATTGCCAGGAAGCCCGCCATGAAGACCCCGAACAGGCCGGCGAGGATCAGGTAGTGCGCCGGGTTGGCGAGCGGCCCGGCGTCGCGGCCGTCGTCGATGTGCAGGGAGATGTCCCAGTACATCCCGAGCAGGGCGACGAGCAGCGCCACCGAGGAGATCGCACCCGGGAGCGCCGCCCAGCCGGGGAGCCCGGTCTTTCGCTCCGTCCATGCGGCGGCGTGGCCGAGCAGCTTCACGCGGCCGGAGCGGTGGCCCATGCCGACGGCCAGCAGCAGGGCCGTGAGGACGGTCGCGCCGAGCGTCGCGATCACGATGTCAGCGGTCGGCGCGCCGCCGGCGGGCTCCGAGGCCGCGTGGGCCGGGGCGGCCGCGAGCAGCGCGAAGCCGGTCGCCGTCGATGCTGCGAGTCCGAGCCGTTGAATGTGCCTGCGTGCCAAGCCCGTCATCGATCCTCCCGCCGATAGTGTCCCCAAAAAACGATACATCAAACGATGTTCCATAAAAAGGCGGCTTACAATGTGCGTGTGGTCACAGAGGGGCGAGAAGGCCTCACGATCGAGGAGCTGGCCGGCCGCACCGGGATGACGGTCCGCAACATCCGCGCGCACCAGTCACGCGGGCTGCTGCCGGCGCCCGAGATCCGGGGCCGCACGGGGTTCTACGGCCCCGAGCACGTGACGCGGCTGGAGCTGATCAGCGAGATGCAGGCCGACGGCTTCAACCTGCGGGCGATCAAGCGCCTGATCGGCGCCTCGGACGGCTCCGGCGAGGAGCTGCTCGGGTTCAAGCGGGCGCTGATGGCGCCGTTCGAGCAGGAGTCGCCGGAGTTCATCGAGCAGGCCGAGCTGAACGAGCGCTGGGGGCCGATGGACGGCAAGCTGCTCGTCAAGGCGCAGCGGCTGGGCCTGATCCGCCCGCTCGGCGAGGGCCGCTTCGAGGTGCCGAGCCCGACGCTCTACCGCGCCGGCGAGGAGCTGCTGGCGCTGGGCATCGAGCCCCGCACGGTGCTTCACATCGCGGAGCAGGTGGTGCGCCGCGCGGAGGCGGTCTCGAAGGCCTTCATCGAGCTGTTCCTGGAGGCGATCTGGAAGCCGTTCGTGGAGGCGGGCCGCCCCGACGAGGAGTGGCCC
>JBOGZM010000015.1:0-1856 GCA_050697255.1 Solirubrobacterales bacterium | reverse complement strand
TTGAGTATTAGAGGTTGTCTCATAACCCGGCGCGTGCGGGTGGCGGGCGCCGGATCAAGCGGGGCGAGGACGCAGGGAGGCGGCAATAGCAGCGCTATTGGGCCGACCGAGGACGACGCATCCGCGTCGATCCGCCGCCGCCAGACGGGCGTGGCGGGTTGTGAGACAGCCTCTAGGCGTCACCAGTTGCCGCGCTGCGCGGGGTCGTGCGCCGCGCGGGCCGCGACGTCCGGGTCGGCGGCCCTGTCGGCCAGCCGCTGCAGCTCGCCGTCGACCGTCTCCGCCGTACCCCGTTCGCGCGCGCGGGCGAGCGCGGCGCCCACGAACTCGCGGAACAGCGGCTCGGGCCTGTTGGGGCGCGACTTGAACTCGGGGTGGTACTGCGAGGCCACGAAGTAGGGGTGCTCCGGCAGCTCGATCACCTCGACCAGGCGATCGTCCGGGGAGGTGCCGCTGCAGACCAGGCCGGCGTCCTCGAGCCGGCGTCGCAGCAGGTTGTTGACCTCGTAGCGGTGGCGGTGGCGCTGGTAGATCACGGGCTCGTCGTAGGCGGCCCGGGCACGCGCGCCGTCGTGGAGCTTCACCGGGTCGGCGCCCAGCCGCATCGTGCCGCCCATGTCGTCGACCTCCTTCTGCTCCGGCAGCAGGTCGATCACCGGGAACGGCGTCTCGGGATCGAACTCGGCGGAGTTCGCGCCGTCCATCCCGACCACGTGCCGGGCGAAGTCCACGACCGCCAGCTGCATGCCGAGGCAGATGCCGAGGAACGGGACCCGGCCTTCACGCGCGAAGCGGGCGGCGTTGATCTTGCCCTCGATGCCGCGCACCCCGAAGCCACCCGGGATCAGGATGCCGTCGGCCTCGTCCAGCAGGCGGGCGGTCTCGCGGTCGTCGAGCGACTCGGAGTCGACCCAGAACACGTCGATCTTCGCCCCATGGTGGATGCCGGCGTGCTTCAGCGCCTCGACCACCGACAGGTAGGCGTCCTCGAGCCGCACGTACTTGCCGACCAGGGCGATGCGAACCGTCTCGCGAGCCTCGCCGGCGCGCCGCACCATCGCCTCCCAGTCCGACAGCTCCGGAGGCGGGGCCTCCACCTTGAAGTGGTCGAGGATCAGGTCGTCCACGCCCTCGGCCCTGAACATCAGGGGGACCTTGTAGATGTTGTCCACGTCGCGGGCGGAGATCACGGCCTCGTCCGGGAGGCTGGCGAACAGCGCGATCTTCTGCCGGATGTCGCGCGACAGCGCCTCCTCCGAGCGGCAGACGACCATGTCGGGCTGGATGCCGATCCGGCGCAGCTCGTTCACGGAGTGCTGGGTGGGCTTGGTCTTCAGCTCGCCGGCATGGCTGATGAACGGCACCAGCGTCAGGTGCACGAAGATGCAACGGTCGCGGCCCAGCTCGGTCTGGAGCTGGCGGATCGCCTCCAGGAAGGGGAGCGACTCGATGTCGCCGACGGTGCCGCCGATCTCGGTGATCACGAAGTCGAGGTCCTGCGACTCGGCGACCAGCTTCACGCGCTGCTTGATCTCGTCCGTGATGTGGGGGATCACCTGCACGGTGCCCCCGAGGAAGTCGCCCCGGCGCTCCTTGCGGATCACGGAGTAGTAGACCGCCCCCGACGTCACGTTGGACGTGCGAGCGGTGTTCTCGTCGGTGAACCGCTCGTAGTGGCCGAGGTCGAGATCGGTCTCCGCGCCATCCTCGGTCACGAACACCTCCCCGTGTTGGAAAGGACTCATCGTGCCCGGGTCCACGTTGATGTACGGGTCGAACTTCTGGATCTGGACCCGCTGTCCGCGGCTTACCAGGAGGCGCCCGATGGAGGCTGACGCGATCCCCTTGCCCAGGGA
>JBOGZM010000014.1:0-2525 GCA_050697255.1 Solirubrobacterales bacterium | reverse complement strand
AGCGCGAGCCGGTGCGCGCCGCGCTCGCCGGCCATGACGTCGTGCACGTGGAGGTCGGGGTCGACGTGGCCTGGGAGCGGGCCCAGGCACATGAGTCCGACCGCCCGCTGGCCCGCGACCGGGAGCGGTTCAGGCGCCTTCACGCGGCCCGCCGCCCCCTGTACGACTCGGTGGCGGGCGTGGTGCTGGCCGACGGCGCCGAGAAGACGCCCGCATTCGTCGAGACGCTGCTCAGGCGCCCGGGCGGGCGACGCCTGATCTGGTCGGCCCAGAACTACCCCATGTGGATCGGGGCCGGCGTGCTGGAAGCGGCGGAGGAGCTGCTCGGCGCACGCGGCCGGTGCTTCGTGATCGCAGACGAGCAGGTGCTCGAGCTGCATGGCGAGCGGCTCGCGGGCCTGCCGGTCGCCACCCTTGCCGTGCCGGCCGGGGAGCGACACAAGACGCTCTCAGAGGCGGAGCGCCTGCTGCGAGAGCTTGCGGCCGCGGGCATGCAGCGTGACGACACGATCGTTGCACTCGGTGGCGGAATGGTCGGCGACCTCGCAGGGTTCTGCGCGGCGACGTACCAGCGCGGCGTCGCGGTGGCACAGATACCGACGACGGTCGTGGCCCAGGTCGACTCTGCCTACGGCGGCAAGACGGGGGTCGACCTCCCCGAGGGGAAGAACTACGTCGGAGCGTTCCACCAGCCCTGCGCGGTCCTGACCGATCCGGCCGTGCTTGCGACGCTTCCCGTCGCGGAGCTGAGCGCCGGGTTCGCGGAGGTCCTGAAGACGGCGCTGATCGCGGGCGGGCCGCTGTGGGACGACGTGCGCGGGCTGCCGGCGCTGCGGCAGGTGGTGAAGGACGACGTGGAAGTGCTGTCGCGCGTGGTCGAGGCATGCGCGCGCACAAAGCTGAGCGTCGTGGCGGTGGACGAACGCGACACCGGGTTCCGGGCGGCGCTCAACCTCGGCCACACTTTCGCGCACGCGCTGGAGTCGGCGACCGGGTACGGGCGCTGGCGCCACGGCGAGGCCGTTGCGCTCGGCCTGCTCGTCGCGCTGCGGGTGTCCGAGCGAGCTGTGGGGCTGGACCCCGCGGTGCGCGCAGACGTCGCGGAGCTGCTCGAGCGGCAGGGCCTCCCGCGCGCCTTCGACGGCCCCGCCGCCACGGAGCTGCTCGACCACATGGGGAGGGACAAGAAACGGCGCGGCGCGCGCCGCAACCTGGTGCTGCTGCGGGCTCCCGGGGACGTCGCGGTCGAGGCGGAGGCGGACGAGGACGTGCTGATGGAAGCGGTCGAGGAGCTGCGCGCGTGATCGGCCCCCGCAACCGGATCGAGATCCTGCACGGCGTCAACCTGGACATGCTCGGCAAGCGCGATCCCAGCCACTACGGGACGCTGACGCTGATCGAGCTGGAGGTCCGGATCCGCCACTGGGCCCGCGCGCTCGGCCTCGAGACGAGCTTCTTCCACACGAACTCGGAGGGCGAGTACGTCGAGCGCCTCCACCAGGCGCCGGAGCTGGCGGACGGCCTGTTGCTCAATCCGGGCGCCTGGACGCACTACAGCTACGCGATGCGCGACGCGCTCGAGATGGCGGGGACGCCGGCGGTGGAGGTGCACCTCTCCGACGTCGACGCGCGCGAGGAGTGGCGGCGCCGCTCGGTGATCTCGGACCTCGTGGTCGGTCGCGTCTCGGGCCGCGGCCCGGACGGCTATCGGGAGGCGCTCGAGATCCTGGCCGGCCGGCTCGGCGTCGAGCCCCCCTCGGCGGCATGAGCGCGTTCCAGCGTCGCGCGGATCTCCTCGCCAACCGGGTCCAGGAGCTGGGGCTGGACCTGCTCCTGGTCAGCCACCTGGTGAACGTGCGCTACCTGACCGGCTTCACCGGGACCAACGGAGCGTTCCTCGTTGGCCCCGCCCACCGCGTGTTCCTGACCGACTTCCGGTACGTCGAGCGGGCTCGCAGCGAGGTCCCCGACTTCGATCGCGTGCGCGGTCGCGACGACCTGCTGGAGGCGGTGGCCGAGATTGCGGCCGGTGGGCGGTTGGGCTTCGACGACTCGCAAATGACCGTGCGGGCGCACGCGAAGCTCGCCGAGAAGGTGGGCGAGGGTGTGGAGCTCGTGCCCGCGGGTGGGCTGGTCGAGGAGTTGAGGGCGGTCAAGGATGACGAGGAGGTGGTGGCGATCGGGCGCTCAGCAAAGCTTGCCGACGAGGTGTACCGCTGGCTGATCGCCGAGCACGGGTTGGCCGGGCACACAGAATGTGCCGTGGCGCTGGCGCTCGAGCGACGCGCGCAGGATCTCGGCGCCGACGGAGTCTCGTTCCCACCCATCGTCGCCGCGGCCGAGAACGGCGCGCTGCCGCACGCAACGCCCCGCCGCGATGCGACGATCCCGCCCGACACGCTCGTGGTCGTCGACTTCGGATGCGTAGTCGACTCCTACTGCTCGGACTGCACCCGCACGTTTGCGACCGGGGAGATCGACCGGGAGGCGCGCGACTGCTACGAGCTGGTGCGCTCCGCTCAGGA
>JBOGZM010000013.1:0-7346 GCA_050697255.1 Solirubrobacterales bacterium | reverse complement strand
CCGTCGCGGTGCCGACGCTCGAGAAGCTCCAGAAGGAGGGCGAGGTCGGGCAGCAGAAGATCACTCAGTACACGCGATACCTGACCGTGGCGCTGGCGGCGGCACAGTCGATCGGGTTCGTGTTCCTGTTCCGCACGATCGGCCGCCAGTCGGGCGAGAGCATCGTCGGCACCCTGACCTTCGGAAAGCTGTTCCTGATCGTGATCACGCTCGTGGCGGGCACCACGCTGCTGATGTGGATGGGTGAGTTGATCACCCAGCGAGGCATCGGGAACGGCATCTCGCTGCTGATCTTCGCCTCGATCGTCGCCGGCCTGCTCCCCGGTGTCTCCGGCTGGTGGACCAACCCGGACCAGGTGTTCGTCGTGATGATGCCGTTCATCGCCCTGGCGGTGATAGTCGGGATCGTCTTCATCCAGGAGGGCCAGCGCCGCATTCCCGTCCAGTACGCCAAGCGCGTGGTGGGCCGCCGGATGACGCAGGGCGGATCGACGTACCTGCCGCTGCGAGTCAACATGGCCGGGGTGATCCCGGTCATCTTCGCCGCCTCGATCATGGCCTTCCCGCCCACCATCGGTGAGCTGAGCCAGGCGAGCTGGGCGCAGGACGTCTCCGCCTTCTTCAACCCGAACGGCTGGGCGTTCGTGGTCGGAGAATGCTTCTTCATCTTCATCTTCACCTACTTCTACACCGCGGTGACCTTCAACCCCGTCGATCAGGCGGACAACCTGAAGAAGTACGGGGGGTTCATCCCCGGGGTGCGCCCGGGCCGGCCAACGGCCGAGTACCTGGACCGGATCCTCGCGCGCCTCACATTCCCCGGAGCGATCTTCCTGGCGATGGTCGCCGCGATGCCGACACTGCTGTTCAACCAGACCAGCGCGAACTTCTACTTCGGTGGCACCTCGCTCCTGATCGCCATCGGCGTGGCGCTGGACACCGTGAAGCAGCTGGAGGCGCAGCTCATGATGCGCAACTACGAGGGCTTCCTGAAATAGGGCCACCGCCCGCCTCCCAGCCAGCCACCATGCCGGAGCTGAACATCGTCCTGCTCGGTCCCCCCGGCGCCGGGAAGGGGACTCAGGCTGCGCGCCTTGCCGAGGACTTCGGGCTGCGCTACATCGCGACCGGCAACATGCTGCGCGATGCGGTCCGCGAGTGCACCGAGCTGGGGCAGAAGGCGAGGGAGTACATGGACCGCGGCGACCTCGTGCCGGACGACCTGATCATCGCGATGATCAAGGAGTCGCTGGAGCAGGGCGAGCGCGCGAACGGCTTCATCCTGGACGGCTTCCCGCGCACCGAGCGCCAGGCGCAGGCGCTCGACGAGGAGCTGGAGCAGCTCGGGCGCACCCTGAACGCCGCCCTGCTGATGGAGGTGGACGAGCAGGATGTCGTGGAGCGACTCTCCCAGCGACGTGTCTGCGTGAAGGGACAGCACAACTTCCACATGAGCTTCGACCCCCCCAAGCACCCCGAACGCTGCGACGTCGACGGCAGCCGGCTGGTGCAGCGCGACGACGACAAGCCCGAGGTGATCCAGCACCGTCTCGAGGAGTACCGGGAGAAGACCGCGCCCGTGATCGGGTACTACGAGCGCCAGGGCATGCTGCGCCGGGTGGACGGCTCGCGCACCCAGGACGAGGTCAGCGACCAGATCCGCGCGACGTTGGCGGCGCTGCGATTCGAGGAGCAGGTTTGATCGTCAGGAAGACACCAGACGAGATCGAGGCGATGGCAGCCGCGGGCGACATCGTCGCCGGTTGCCTCGCGATGCTGCGCGGCATGTGCAGGCCCGGAGTCGCGACTCACGACCTCGACCGCGCCGGCGACAAGTTCATCCGCGCCCGCGGCGGCGAGCCGGCGTTCCTCGGCTACCGTGGCTTCCCGGCCTCGATCTGCACCTCGCCGAACTCGATGGTGGTGCACGGCATCCCGGGCGACTTCGAGCTGTCGGCCGGCGACCTGATCTCGCTCGACGTGGGCGTCGAGTACGAGGGATGGGTGGCGGACGCGGCGTTGACTGTCGCGCTGCGCCCCATCAGCCCCGTCGCAGGCCGCCTGCTGAAGGCGACGCGCGAATCGCTCGAGGCGGCGGTCGAGCAATGCCGCCCCGGAGCGAGGCTCGGCGACGTCTCGCACGCGGTCCAGCAGCGCGTCGAGGAGGAGGGCTTCTCGGTGATCCGGTCGCTGGTCGGGCATGGCATCGGGCGCCAGATGCACGAGGACCCGCAGGTCCCCAACTTCGGCGAGCCCGGCCGCGGCGTGCGACTGGACGAGGGCATGGTCTTTTGCGTCGAGCCGATGGTCTGCGTCGGCGGACCTGCGGTCCGCATGGGGGAGGACAACTGGGCGATCTACTCGCAGGACAGCTCCCTGACGGCGCACTTCGAGCACACCATCGCCGTGACGGCCGACGGTCCGCGGATCCTGACTCCCTGGCATCTGCAGGAGGACCGGGCGGCCGCCTAAGGGTGCCCCGACTCGAGTGGGTGCGACATCCGGGAGGCGAGCGCGGCCCGGCGTCCCGAGCACTGGCCTGCCCTGTGGTTGCTATACGAGGGCAATATGCAGGGCAGTCCAAGAAGCGTCATAAGCCCACCGAGCCGGATCCCGAAGACTTCGCCCGCCGCATGGCGCGCTACGGGATGGAGATGATGGGGCCGCCGCCGACCCTCGATTGACCTTCCGGGCGGCGCTGTCCGCGCGGCCCGGGGAGATCAGCCACCCTCTGCTAGCATTTCCCGGTCTGCGCCCGGGTTTCCGGGGGTGTGACGCACCGCTCGCCAGCCCGTCTCCTGGGGCCGGTAGGGCGATCTCTCGAGTCATTGGACCAGCGTGAAGGTACGAGCCTCTGTCAAACCCATGTGCGAGAAGTGCAAGGTGATCCGGCGCCGCGGGGTGGTGCTGGTCATCTGCCAGAACCCGCGCCACAAGCAGCGGCAGGGTTAGGCGGGGCCGAACGAGATGGCACGAATCGCAGGCGTCAATGTCCCGCTGAACAAGCGCGTCGAGATCGGGCTCACGTCGATCTACGGGGTGGGACGCTCGACATCGCAGTCCGTCCTGGAGAAGGCGGGGATCCCGCGCGACAGATACGTCAAGGACCTCACGGACGACGAGGTGATCAAGCTGCGCGAGGCGATCGACAACGAGCTGACCGTCGAGGGCGATCTGCGCCGCGAGCGGTCGCAGGACGTCAAGCGCCTGCAGGAGATCGGGTCCTACCGGGGTCAGCGGCACCGCCGCGGGTTGCCGGTGCGGGGCCAGCGCACGAAGACCAACGCGCGCGGCCGCAAGGGGCCCCGGCGAGGACAGATCGCACAGAAGAAGAAGGTGGGCAAGCACTGATGCGGGGAAACGTCTAGCCGATGCCTCAGGCGAGACCGGGCAGAGCCCGCGGCCGCCGCCGGGTGCGCAAGAACATCCCGGTGGGCCAGGCCCACATCAAGACTTCGTTCAACAACACGATCGTCACGCTCACGGACCGCGAGGGCAACGTGATCGCGTGGGAGTCGGCCGGCGGGGCCGGCTTCAAGGGGTCGCGCAAGTCGACGCCGTTCGCCGCTCAGGTGACGGCCGAGGCGGCCGCCCAGAAGGGCATGGAGCACGGCCTCCAGAAGGTGGAGGTCTACGTGAAGGGCCCCGGCTCGGGGCGCGAGACGGCCATCCGGTCGCTGCAGGCCGCCGGCCTCGAGGTGACGAGCGTGAAGGACGTGACCCCCCAGGCGCACAACGGTTGCCGGCCGCGCAAGCGCCGCCGGGTGTGAAGCGACGAACTGGAGCAGGCTAGAGGACCGCATGGCAAGAGACACCGGACCACAGTGCAAGCAGTGCCGCCGCGAGGGGCAGAAGCTCTTCCTGAAGGGAGAGCGATGCCTGACCGACAAATGCTCGGTCGAGCGGCGGCCATATCCGCCGGGCGACCACGGCCGCGGCCGCGTGCGCCAGTCCGAGTACCGCCACCAGCTGCGCGAGAAGCAGAAGGCGCGCCGGTTCTACCAGGTGCTGGAGAAGCAGTTTCGCAACTACTACGAGAAGGCCAGTCGTCAGCCGGGAGTCACGGGCGAGAACCTGCTGCGGCTGCTCGAGCGCCGGCTCGACAACGTGCTGGTGCGACTCGGCTTCGCCGGGTCACGGCGGCAGGCGCGCCAGCTGATCGGCCATGGGCACTTCCTGGTCAACGGACGTCGCGTGGACGTGCCCTCGTTCCAGGTGAAGCCGGGGGACATCATCTCCGTGAAGGAGAACTCCCGGGCCGCGGAGGTGATCCGGGGGGCGACGGAGGTGACGGCCACGGTTCCTGCGTGGCTGCAGGCCGACTACGACTCGCTGGTGGCGAACGTGTTGCGCCTCCCCGAGCGGGACGAGATCAGCGCCCCCGTGCAAGAGCAGCTCATCGTAGAGCTCTACTCCAAGTAAATATCGCCGCCCGCGGCCAAGGCCGCGCGCGGGTCTGACTAAGGCCGACGTACCGGTCATCGGAGGAACCAAAGTGTTGGATTTTCAGGTACCCAGGATCACCGCCGAGGAGATCGAGGACAACAGGGGCAGTTTTACGGTCGAGCCACTCGACCGCGGCTTCGGCTACACGTTCGGAAACTCTCTCCGCCGTGTGCTGCTGTCGTCGCTCGTCGGGGCGGCGGTGACGTCGGTGCGGATCGAGGGCGTTGCGCACGAGTTCTCGACGATCAAGGGCGTCACCGAGGACGTCACCGACATCGTCCTGAACCTCAAGGACGTCGTCTGCCGGATGCACACCGATGCGGGCGAGATCGAGGCGCCGCTGATCGCGACGGGCCCCGGTGAGGTGACCGCACGCGACATCGACCTGCCCTCCGGGGTCGAGATCCTGAACCCGGATGCTCACATCGCGACGCTCGAGAAGAAGTCGAAGCTCGAGATGTACCTGACGATCGGCCGGGGCCGGGGGTACCGCCCCGCGGAGGGCAACAAGTCGCCTGAGCAGCCGATCGGCGTGATCCCGATCGACTCGATCTTCTCGCCCGTGCGGCGGGTGGCCTACAACGTCGAGGCGGCACGCGTGGGCCAGCGGACGGACTTCGACAAGCTCACCCTCGACATCGAGACCGACGGCTCCGTGGACCCGCAGGCTGCCCTGCGAGAGGCGGCCGAGGTCCTGATCCAGAGCCTGTCGATCTTCACGGATCCGTCCCGGATCGAGGGCCTGCGACTGCCGCCCGGAGATGTCGGCGACGGCGCAGGGGCGCTCGCCGCGGTGCCTGCCGCGGACGGGATGGACGACATCCTGATCGAGGAGCTGGAGCTGGGCGTGCGCTCCTACAACTGCCTCAAGCGGGCCGGCATCCAGACGATCGGCGACCTGGTGCAGAAGTCCGAGAACGAGCTCAGCGCGATCCCGAACTTCGGCCGCAAGAGCATCGAGGAGGTCAAGGAGACCCTTCGCGTGCGCGGCCTGGGCCTCCGGGACGACTAGTGGCTATTCATGGCTGAGCGTTCAGGGATGCCACAGGACTGAGGGGTGGGCGAAGCCCACTCGATATTCTGATTGCAGCTGGGCGGTCCGGCCATGAGGCACCAGAAGAAGCGAAACAAGCTCTCGCGTGACGCGGGCCACCGCAAGGCCCTGATCCGCAACCTGTGCGGCCAGGTGCTGCACCACGAGCGCGTGCGCACGACCGAGGCGAAGGCCAAGGTCGTGAAGCCCGAGGTCGAGAAGCTGATCACGCTGGCCAAGCGGGGAGACCTGCACGCGCGCCGCCAGGCGCTTGCGACGCTGAACCAGGACAAGTTCGTCGTGCACAAGCTGTTCGAGGAGATTGCGCCGCGGTATGCGGAGCGGCCGGGCGGCTATACGCGGATACTGAAGCTGGGGCCGCGGCGGAGTGACGCGTCGGAGATGGTCTACCTCGAGCTGGTCTAGGGCTTTGCGTGGGCCTCCGGGGGAGGGGCCGTTCCAAAGCCGCCTGATGCCGACGCTGATGCTCGTCCTCGAGTACCACGGCGGTGGCTTTCGGGGGTGGGCGGCGCAGCCGGGGTTGCGGACTGTGGAGGGCACCCTCTCCGACGCGCTGGCGACCGTGCTCGGGTCGCCACCGCCGCTGTCCGTGGCCGGGCGGACGGATACGGGGGTGCATGCGACGGGGCAGGTCGTCGGCTTCGACGCGGACGCGGAGCCGGAGCGGCTCGGGCGCTCCCTGAACGGGGTCCTGCCGCGGGACGTGGCCGTCGTTTCGGCAGAGCCGGCCCCTGATGGGTTCGATGCCCGCCGTGACGCACGCTCCCGCACCTACCGGTACCGCGTGCTGGTGCGGGCGGCGCCGAGCCCGTTCGAACGTGATCGGGCGCTGTGGTGGCCCCATCCCCTCGACGAGACGGCACTGGCACAGTGCGCGGCGGCCATCGTCGGCACGCACGATTTCACGGCGTTCACCCCGACCCAGACCGAGCACGTGCGGTTCGAGCGTGACGTGCTGCGGGGCGAGTGGCGCCGCGTCGACGACGTGCTCGAGTTCTGGATCGAGGCCGACACCTTCATGCGTCACATGGTGCGGGTGCTCGTCGGGACGATGCTCGAGATCGCGGGCGGGCGCCGGGATGTCCAGAGCTTGGCGGGCCTGCTGGCCGGGGCGCCGCGCGCGAGTGCGGGCCCGACGGCCGAACCGCAAGGTCTCTGCCTGGAGAGCGTGTCGTATTAGGTCAGCAGCCGGAGTCCGGCGCCGCCCCGGTCGCTGCGACCGTGCACTCGACGTAGTCCTCCGCCTGGTACACCCGGATCGAGCTGCCGGTCGCGATGTCGGCGATGCGTTCGTGGTAGGTGAGCTGGGTGTTGTTCTGCAAGTGGACGTGCTTGCCTGCCAGGGCGCCCACGAGCGACAGGTTGTTCTGCATCGTGACGGTCGAGTTGGGTGCGTAGACCGCCATGATCATCGTGGAGTCGAAGCTGTTCTCGAAAGAGACGCTGCTCGCCGCGGTGGCGCTGCCGGCCACCCGGAGCTGGAGCGTGGTCGGGTCAGCGTTCAGGTTGACGATGCCGCTGTTGTTGCGGAATACGGCCGAGCCGAGCCCTGTCCCGCAACTCTCGGGCGTGTCGATGAAGACCTTCAGTGGAAAGTTCGGATCCCGTGCCGCCACGATCAGCTGCGCGCTGTTGTGCAGCTCGAGCTGGCAGAAGCTGTAGACGTTGCCGCTCAGCGTGAGCGTCGCGTCGTTGCGGAGCTTCAGCACGCGCGTCGACGGGTCCCACTCGATCCTGTCGCACGATGTGCATGTGTCCGCGGGAGCGCCGGTGCCTGACACGGCCGCGGTGATGCGGGCGTCGTCGTTGGTCGCGGTGCTGCCCTCGAGGTCCACCGGCTGGAGCT
>JBOGZM010000012.1:0-5735 GCA_050697255.1 Solirubrobacterales bacterium | reverse complement strand
CACGCGCTCGTGGACGGCATCTCCGGGGTCGACCTTGCGACGGTGCTGTTCGACGCCAATCCCGTGCCGGCCGGGCTCACGCCGCCGGTGCGGCCCTGGGAGCCGAAGCCCGAGCCGAGCGAGCTGTCGCTGCTCGCCCGGGGGGTCGAGGGTGTGGCCAGGATGCCGCTGCGGCTCGGCCGCCGCCTGCTGCACGCCGCGCAGCACCCGCGCGAGACGGCGGAGCAGGTGAAGACGGCCGCTGAGGGCGTGGGCGAGATCGCCTGGGAGCTGTTGAACCCGGCGCCCGACGTGCCGCTCAACCCGACCATCGGCCCGCACCGCCGCTACGTCTGGGTGCACTCGCACCTCGACGACTTCAGGGTCGTCAAGGACGCCTTCGGCGGGACCGTCAACGACGTCGTGCTGGCGGTGACCGCGGGCGCGCTGCGCGTATGGCTACACGAGCGCGGCGTGCGCACCGCCGGCCTCGCCCTGCGCGCGCTCGTGCCGGTCAGCATGCGCAGCGAGGAGGACCGCGGCATGCTCGGCAACCGGCTGGCGGTGTTCCGGGCGCCGTTGCCCGTGTACGCGCAGGACCCGGTCGAGCGGCTGCGGATCGTGCGCGAGGAGATGGCCAAGGTAAAGCAGTCCAAGCAGGTGATGGGGGCGGAGACCCTCGTGGCGCTGAACGACTTTGCGCCGCCCACGATGCTCGCCCAGGCCTCGCGGCTGAACTTCTCCACGCGCCTGTTCAACATGATCGTGACCAACGTGCCCGGGCCACAGTTCCCCCTGTACGTGCTCGGTCGCGAGCTGGAGACCGTGGTGCCGGTCGCTTTCCTGCCGAACAAGCACGCGCTCGCCGTGGCGATCTTCTCCTACAACGGCAAGATGAGCTTCGGCCTGCTGGGTTGTTTCGACGCGATCGACGACCTCCACGTGGTGCGCGACGGGCTCGACCAGGCCCTGGCTGAGCTGGTGGAGGCGGCCAGGGCCACCACCGTGGAGCGCCGGCTGGCACGGGAGCTGCACCCGACCCCTGCCGAATAGGGGAGCGGATGGGGCGCCCCTGGAATAATTGGCCACGATGGACCCCGCCCGGAAGCGCAAGATCCGGCTCACCATCGCGCTCAGCGTCGCGGTCGTGCTGGCCGGCGCGCTCGTCTACACGTCCTTCAGCGCGGCGACCGAGGCGCGTCAACCCTCGGACCTGATCGCGGGCGCGACCCCGGGCAAGTCGTACGAGCTGACGGGCAAGGTCACACGCGGGTCCGTGCAGCGTGACGACGAGGTGCTCAGGTTCCGGATCCGCGACCGCAACGGCACGGCCTCCGTGCCCGTCCGGTACACCGGAGCCGTTCCGGACCCGTTTCGCGAGGGCCGCGAGGTGATCGTCAAGGGCACCATGAAGGACGGTCGGTTCGTGGGGGAGAAGGACAGCCTCGTCACGAAGTGCCCGTCGAAGTTCAAGAAGGAGAATTCCGAATAGGGTGCTGACGGAGGCGGTTCAGTGACCGGCTTCGGGCGGGCGATCCTCGTGCTCGCCCTGCTCGCGTCGGTGTACGCGGCGCTGGCGGCGTTGCGGGGCGCGGGTGGCGGGCGCCGCCGGTGGGTCGTCTCGGCCCGCCACGCGGTCTACGCGCTCGCCGCGCTGCTGACGCTGGCCGTGATCGTGCTCGAGGCGGCCTACCTGCGCTCCGACTTCTCCTTCGGCCTGGTCGTCGACAACTCCTCGACCACGACCCCGACCTTCTACAAGCTGACCGCGATGTGGTCGAGCCAGGCCGGATCGCTGCTCCTGTGGGTGTGGCTCCTGAGCATCTTCTCCGGCCTCGCCCTGGCCGCGACGCGCAACCGCCATCGCGAGATCGTGCCCTACGCGACCGCCGTGCTGGCCGGCATCGCGACGTTCTTCGTGGCGCTGCTCGTGATCAGGGTCAGCCCGTTCGTGCACGTCGCAAGCCCGCCCGCCGAGGGCGCCGGGCTGAACCCGTTGCTGCGGCACCCGAGCATGATGTTCCACCCGCCGATGCTTTACTCGGGTTACGTCGCGTTCTCGATCCCGTTCGCGTTCGCGATCGGAGCGCTCGTCACGCGGCGGCTCGACGCCGAGTGGATCCGCTCGACGCGGCGCTTCGCGCTGATCGCCTGGGCGTTCCTGGCGATCGGGATCCTGCTCGGGGCGCGCTGGTCTTACTCGGAGCTCGGCTGGGGCGGCTACTGGGGATGGGACCCGGTCGAGAACGCCTCGCTGATGCCGTGGCTCGTCGGCACCGCTTTCCTCCATTCGATCATGGTGCAGGAACGGCGCGGCATGCTGAAGGTCTGGAACGTGTCGCTGATCATCGCGACGTTCACACTCGCGCTGCTGGGGACGTTCCTGGTCAGGTCCGGAGTGCTGGACTCGATCCACGCCTTCGGCGCCTCCACCGTCGGGGGCTGGTTCCTGGGCCTGATCGCGATCGTGCTGGCGGGCTCGACGGCGCTGATCGTCACGCGGCTGGACGCGCTGCGGTCGGAGCGCCGGATCGACTCGCCGGCCTCGCGGGAGGCCGTCTTCCTGATCAACAACCTGCTGCTGGTCGGACTGTGCTTCGTCGTCTTCTGGGGCACGTTCTTCCCCCTGATCTCCGAGGCGGTGACCGGCACGCGGTCGAGCGTCGGGCCGCCGTGGTTCGACCGCTACACGGTCCCGCTGGCGATCGCCCTCGTCCTGATGGCCGGCATCGGGCCGCTGCTGGCCTGGAGGCGCGTGACCGCCACGCAGCTGCGGCGCGTGTTCGCCGCCCCGCTGGCGATCGCGGGGGTGACGCTCGTGGCGCTGGCCGCGCTCACGGACGCGGCCTCGAGCCCGCCGTCGCTGGCGCTGTTCGGCTTCGCGGCGTTCACGATCGCCGCGGTGGGCCTGGAGTACGTGCGCGCGGTGCGGGCGCGACGGCTGGTCGCCTCCGAGCCGCTCCCCGCCGCGCTGGACTCCGTTGTGCGGAGGAACCGGCGCCGCTACGGCGGCTACCTCGTCCACGTCGGAGTTGCGATCGCGCTGCTGGGGGTCGCGGCGTCGTCGGCGTTCAACACGCAGCGCGACGTGCGGCTCGGGCCCGGCGAGGCGGCAACCGTGGCGGGTTACGACCTGCGCTACGTGCGCCCGACCTCCGATCTGTCGAACGAGCGAATCGCGTTCGGCGCCGTGCTGGACGTGCGCCGGGACGGCGAGCGCGTCGCGACGCTGACGCCCTCGCGGAACTACTTTCCCGCGGGTGACGAGTCGATGGGCCCGCTGGGGCGCTTCTTCCGCGGGGAGTCCACGAGTGAGGTCGGCCTCGACGGCGGGCTCACCCGCGACGTATGGACCGCGATGCAGCCCGACCTGCGCGTGCTGAACCGGGCGATCCGCGAGGGCAACCGGCTGGCGCGCGACCTGCCGCCGGAAGCGCAGGCGGTGATGATCGCGGCGCTCTCGGAGCGGTACGTGCGCCGTGCTCCGCCCGCGACGTTCCGGCTGATCGTGAACCCGATGGTGACGTGGATCTGGATCGGTGGCCTGATCGTGCTGGCAGGCGCGCTGATCACCCTCTGGCCCTCTCCGCTCACCGCCCGCCGCCGGGTGACGAGCCTGCGGGCGGCTCGCATCGGCAGCGAGCCGTCCCGAGCCTGAGCTGGACGCGATCCTCGTCGTCCTGCTGATCGTGATCGCCCTCGCGGTGGGAGCGGCGGTGGCGGCGCCGTTCCTGCGCCCGGAGGCCGAGGGCGGCGCAGCCCGCGGAGAGCGGCTGGCCGAGCTCGAGGCCCGCAAGGAGGCGAAGTACCGCGAGATCCGCGACGCCGAGCTCGACTACCGCACCGGAAAGCTCTCGCAGGAGGACCACCGGGCGCTCGATCGGTCCCTGCGGCGCGAGGCGATCGCGATCCTCGAAGAGATCGACCGCGCCGGAGGCGGGGATGGGGAGGGCTCGCCGGCGAATTGAGGAGTCGTCCTGGACGTCCGGCGCCAGGGGCGGGGGCGGCTACAATCGCCCGTCGTGTACTCGTTCCTGGCCCTCCTGCAGGTGTTCATCTCGATCGTCCTGGTCTTCCTCGTCCTGCTGCACTCGGGGAAGGACAGCGGGCTCTCGGGTGCGTTCGGCATCGGCGGCGCCGGCGCCGGCCCGTTCGGGGGTGGCTCGCTGGTCGAGCGCAACCTGAACCGCTGGACGATCGCCTTCGGCGTCGCGCTGTTCGCCAACACGGTCATCCTGCTGAAGATCTAAGGCGGCGCCGACCCCCAGCTCGTGCTGCTCCGTGGCCGGCTTGCCGGCCGCGCCGAGTGTCAGACCGAGCAGCACCGCGGCGATCTGGATCGCCCCGGCCAGGACGAATGTGCCCGGCGCACCCAGCGCCACGACCGCCGGTCCGGCGACCGCCGCGCCGAGCGCGAACGCGCCCACCTTCATGCTCGCCGCGGTGGTGAAGATCTGGCCCAGGAGCGCCGACGGAGTCCAGCGCTGCCGCGCGGCGAATTGGGAGGAGAGGCCGGGCCCGTCCACCAGGCCACCGAGCGCGATCAGTGCCAGGGCCGCCGGCACCGTGGCTGCGAGCGGCCACGAAAGCATCACGAGACCGAGGCCAAGGATCGCGGCGAGCATCACGCGTTCGGGCCGCCACCGCGTCTGGAGCCGCACGAGCACGAGCGCGCCCAGCGCAGAGCCCGACGCAAACGCGGCCCACATGTAGCCCGCCACGCTGCGATCCGCTCCCAGCTCCTCCGCCGCGAAGAAGGGGAATGCCACGGTCATGAGCCCGAGCCCGCCGAGGCCGAGCGCGCCGGCCGCGGTCACGCCGCGCAGCACGGGCGTTCGCAGGAGGTGCAGCAACCCGGCCCTCACGATCGTCGCAATGGGTTGAGTGGTCGCCGTGGGCGCAGAATCCATCGCGGGCACGCGCGCGATCAGCGCGATCGCGCCCAGGGTCAGCGCCGCCTCCGTGAGCAGGGAAGCCGCCGGGCTCCAGATCGCAGAGATCGTCCCGGCCAGGGCCGGGCCGGCGATGATCGCGAGGTTGAAGCTCGTCGCCTCGAGGGCATTGGCCTGGGCGAGCAACCGGTCGGGCACGATCACGGGGATCAGGCTCGTGAAGCCGCCGAACGAGAGCGGCCACGTGATGCCGGCCACCAGCGCAACGGCCGGGATCGTCCAGTCGGGCGCGTTGCCGGCCAGCAGGACGATTCCCACCAAGCTCGTGGCGGCCAGGAGCTGGTCCAGGATCATGGCCTGCCGGCGTCTGTCGCCGGCCCGGTCGAGCCAGGCGCCCAGCACCGGCCCTGTGACCAGGCTGGGGAGCGTGACCGCCGCCACCGTCGCGCCCGCGAGCGCGGCGCTCCCGGTCCGCTCCAGCACCAGCAGCACGACGCCGACCGAGAACATCTCGTCGGCGAACCGCGTGACCGTGGCGGTCACGTAGAAGAGCGGATAGCCGGGGTGGCGGCGCAGCAGCCGCAGGTCGCCGTCGGGCATCGGCTGATCGTCTCACAGCGCGAACGCCGGCTGAAGCCGCCGGCGGCTTGACGTTAAGCTTGCTTCCCCGTGCGGGCGATGCCCGTCCGAAATTGGAGGAGGCGGCCACGGACTTCGAACTCAGCCCCACAACGCTCGAGCTGCAGCAGAGCCTGCTCGAGTTCATGGACTCGCACGTGTACCCGGCGGAGGGCACCTGGCACGATCAGGTCGTCGCATCGGGCGACCCCTACTTCCACCCCCCGGTGATGGAGGACCTGAAGG
>JBOGZM010000011.1:0-4389 GCA_050697255.1 Solirubrobacterales bacterium | reverse complement strand
CCCGTCGAAGCTCGGGTCGAGGCTGCCGTCGGGGTTGTAGCGCGCGAGCGCAAAGTCACGCGGGGTGGTCCCCGCGGTGGTTGCGCCGGCCGCGACGATCTTGCCGTCGGCCTGGATCGCGACGCCGAGGGCCTGGTCGCTCGAGTCGAAGAAGTCGGTCACCACCCTCCCGTCCCCGTCGAAGCTCGGGTCGAGGCTGCCGTCGGGGTTGTAGCGCGCGAGCGCAAAGTCAGGATTGGGGGCGCCTCCTGTGCCGGCTGCGACGATCTTGCCGTCGTCCTGGATCGCGATGCTGCGGACAACGTCCCTCGCGCCGAAGTCGGTCAGCACCTTGCCCTCGCCGTCAAAGGTCGGATCGAGCTCTCCGTCCCCGTGGGCGGCCGGCGCGAGCGCAAGAACGCCCAGCATGGCAGCAAGCAGGGCGATCGCGCGCCAGGGCCCGCGCGCAACCCTTCGCGCCTCCCGCACTTCCGCGGCGCACGACCGGGAACGGACTGTCACGTGAACAGCACTCCTATGCAATTGACGTCGGCGGGCTCGCCGCAAGAACGTACCAGGCTCGACCGCCCTTGCAACCCACACTTAGAGTCGCGAGCGTCCGCCGACGGCGGCCGCCAAACTATTCGACCGTGACGGTCTTCGCCAGGTTGCGCGGCTGGTCCACGTTCAGGCCGCGCAGGCGGGCGATGTGGTATGCCAGCAGCTGAAGCGGGATCACCGCCAGGATCGGCTGCATGATCCAGTCCGTGCGGGGGATGAAGACGGTCTGGTCCGCCGCCGCGGCGACGTGGCCGGAGCCCTCGGTCGCGACCGCGATCACCTCGGCGCCGCGCGCCTTCACCTCGGCGATGTTCGAAAGCACCTTCTCCAGCACCGGGCTGTCGGTTGCGACGCACACGACCGGGACCGAGCTGTCGAGCAGCGCGATCGGACCGTGCTTCATCTCGCCGGCGGCGTATGCATCCGTCGGTATGTAGGAGATCTCCTTCAGCTTCAGCGCGCCCTCGAGGCAGACCGGCAGCCCGATGTGGCGGCCCAGATACAGGAAGAAGTCGCGCTCGAAGTGGCTGCGCGCGATCGCGCGCACCTGCTCGTCGCAGGACGTGACGAGCTTGTCGACCCTGTGCGGGATCGCCTTCAGCTCGGTGATCAGGCCCTCCAGCTCGGCCGGCTCCATCGTATGGCGCAGCTCGGCGAGCTTCAGCCCGAGCAGGTACATCACCGCTATCTGCGCCACGAACGTCTTGGTGGCCGCGACGCCGATCTCGAGCCCGGCGCGGGTGTACAGCACGCCGTCGGCGTCGCGAGTCGCCTGGCTGCCGAGGATGTTGGTGACCGCCAGCACGTGCGCGCCGCGGCTGCGCGCGAGCCGCATCGCCGCGAGCGTGTCCGCCGTCTCGCCGGACTGGGAGATCCCGATCACGAGGTCGTCGGGGCCGACGACCGGGTTGCGGTAGCGGTACTCGGACGCGATGTCCATCTCGACGGGTACGCGCGCCCACTGCTCGATCGCGTAGCGGCCCACGAGGCCGGCGTGGTAAGAGGTCCCGCACGCGACGATCACGATCCGCCGCACCTTGGCGAGGTCGTCCTCGCCGATGCCGATGTCGCCCAGCTCGACGCGGTCGGTGTGCGTCAGCCGGTCGGCGAGGGTCTCCGCGATCGCGTCGGACTGCTCGTGGATCTCTTTCAGCATGAATGTCGGGTAGCCGGCCTTCTCGGCGGCGTCCTCGTCCCAGGTGATCTCCTCGATCTCCCGCTCGACGGGCGTGCCGGTCGCGCTCCGGAACTGCGCGGAGCCGGCGCGCACGGTGACGATCTCGTCGTCGCCTACGAGCTGTACCCGCCGCGTGTCCCGCAGGAACGCCGGGATCGCGGATGCCACGAAATGCTCGCTCTCGCCGACGCCGACCACCAGTGGGCAGTCCTTGCGCGCCCCGACGATCGTGTCCGGCGCGTCCGCGCACACCGCCACGAACGCGTAGTGCCCACGCAGGTCCAGATACGCGAGGCGGGTGGCCTCGGTGAGGCTCCCGGGGCCGAGCGCGTCGAGGTGCTTCTCGATCAGGTGCGCGACGGCCTCCGCGTCGGTCTCGGAGGAGAAGTGGTGGCCCTCGGCCTCGAGCGCGGCGCGCAGCTCGACGTAGTTCTCGATGATGCCGTTGAGGGCGATGTGGACCCGCCCTGCGCAGTCCGGGTGCGGATGCGCATTGCGCTCGGAGGGGCGGCCGTGCGTCGCCCAGCGGGTGTGACCGATGCCGGTGGTCGCCGCTGCGATCTTGGTCGCCACCGCGGCGCCGCCGTTGGACTCGCTCGCGTCGACGGCCTCGCGCAGGCGGCTCAGGTTGCCGACCGCGCGCACGGACTCGATCTGCCCGTGACCGACCAGCGACAGGCCCGCGGAGTCATACCCGCGGTACTCGAGTCGCTCGAGGCCGTGCATCAACAGGTCCCGGCATGAGCGATCGCCCACATATCCGACGATGCCGCACATTCAGCACTCCTTTACGTCCGGCTTTGGCCCATTCCTTCAAACCAGAAAGAGCCGCCTCGTGCGGCTCCTGCCCTTACCGGGAGAATCACGATCGTACCAGCGAAACGGTTCGCCGACCGTGAAAATCCCGCGTTCTGCGGGGACTTCAACGCTTGTATTACCCGAAGCAGCGGTTCTCAGGCGGTCACGCCGCGCCCGAGCTCCCGCTCCACCACCGCCGCCACGCGGGCGGAGATCGCCTCACAGCGCTCGCGGGTGGGCGCCTCAACCATCACCCGCACCACGGGCTCGGTGCCCGACGGGCGGACCAGCACGCGCCCCTCGCCCTCGAGCTCGGCCGACTCCGAGTCAACCGCCTCCCACACGGAGGCCGCGGCCGAAAGCGCATCACGATCGGCGACGCGGACGTTGGTCAAGACCTGCGGCAGCTTCGTGATCACGGCACCGCTCTCGAGCGGCCGCTCGCCGAGCGCCTGCAGTAGCAGCATCGCGGCCGCGATGCCGTCGCCGGACGGCGTCAGCCGCATGTCGACGATGTGCCCCGACTGCTCGCCGCCCAGCACCCATCCGCGGCGAGCCAGCTCCTCGACCACATGCCGGTCGCCCACGTCCGTCGTGGCGACCTCGATGCCGGCGTCGCGCATCGCGCGGTGGAAGCCGAAGTTGGTCATCACGGTCACCGCCACGCCGTCGCCCGCCAGCTCGTTCCTGCGTTTCAGATCGAGAGCCACCTCCGCGATGATCTCGTCCCCGTCGACGATGCTGCCGTCGCGCGCGACCGCGAGCATCCGGTCGCCGTCGCCGTCAAACGCGAATCCGAGGTCGTGCCCGCCCCCGCGCACGCGCTGCACGAGCGCCTCCATGTGCGTCGAGCCACAGCCGGCGTTGATGTTGAGCCCGTCGGGCTCACGCCCGATCGCGTCCACCTCGGCGCCCAGCCGCTCGAACAGCGCCGGCGCCACCTCGTACGTCGCCCCGTTGGCGCAGTCAAGGGCGACCCGCCTGCCCTGGAGCGACATGTCGAATCGCGATTCGAGCTCGCGCAGGTAGTCGTCATGGGCCCCTTTCAGCGCCCGGACCCGGCCACACGCCTCGGGACTCGCCCCGGGCGCCCGCGCGCCGCCGGCGTGCACATGCGCCTCGACTGCCGCCTCCGCCTGGTCGGACAGCTTGCGCCCGTGTGCGCCGAAGAACTTGATGCCGTTGTCACGGAACGGGTTGTGCGAGGCGGAGATCACCACGCCCAGGTCGAACCCGTAGCGGCGCACCAGGATCGAGGCGGCGGGCGTGGGCAGCACGCCGGCCAGCAATGCCTGGCCGCCGGCCGCGGCGACACCGGCGCACAGGGCCGCCTCCAGCATCTCGCCCGAGAGCCGGGTGTCGCGGACGACGAGCACGTGCGGCGAGGGCGCCTCGCACACGGCGGCGCCCGCGCGCCCGAGCTCGAAGGCCAGCTCGGCGGTCAGGAACTCGCCCGCGACGCCACGGACGCCGTCGGTGCCGAACAGCCTGGTCCCCGGCGCGAGGGCCAAGGTGCCTCTTACCGCTTGGAGAACTGCGGCCGCTTGCGCGCCTTCTTGAGGCCGGCCTTGCGCCGCTCCTTCTCCCGCGGGTCGCGGGTCAGGAGCTGGCGTCGCTTGAGCTCCCCGCGCAGCGCGGGATCGGCCTCGATCAGCGCCTTTGCGATGCCGTGCCGGACCGCGTCGGCCTGACCCGAGATGCCCCCGCCGTGGATCCGGGCGCGGACGTCGACCCGCTCGGCGAACCCGACGATCTCGAGGGGCTGGCGCACGATCGCCTGGTGCACCCGGCGCGGGAAGTAGACCGCCAGCGATCGGCCGTTGAGCTCGAACTGACCACTGCCGGGCCGGATGATCACGCGCGCCACCGAGGTC
>JBOGZM010000010.1:0-7685 GCA_050697255.1 Solirubrobacterales bacterium | reverse complement strand
CTCCAGGACTTCGGCTACACCGACACCCACCTGGACCGCGTGCGGGCGGCTGGAGCGCGAACGGTGAAGATCGTGGTCCCGTGGCGCAGGGTCGCGCCCGCCAATCGGCCGGCGGACTTCGATCCCGCCAATCCGGGCGACCCGCGGTACGGCTGGCAGTCCTTCGACGAGCAGATCCGCATGGCGGCGGCCCGCGGACTCGAGCCGCTCCTGACCGTCGAGCAGTCGCCGCTCTGGGCCGAGCGGGGTGGGGACGGCCCGCCCGGGACGCGGAACCCGGATCCAGCCGAGTTCGCGGCCTTCGGATCGGCGATCGCGCAACGCTACAGCGGCACCTACGGGGGGCTGCCCAGGGTGCGGTTCTACGAGGCCTGGAACGAGCCCAACGCGAGCTTCTTCCTGTCTCCGCCGTACGCCAACGGTGAGCCGTACACCCCCCATCTGTATCGCGCGATGGTGAACAGCTTCTCGGCCGCGGTGCACGCCGTCCGTGCGGACAACGTCGTCGTGGCCGGGGCGCAGTTCCCGTTCGTGGTCAACCGCGCGGGCGCCGTGTCGATCGGCCCCTACCGGTTCATGCGGGAAGTCCTGTGCCTGTCCGAGGATCTGAAGCCGGTGCCGAACTGCGGCCCACCGCTGGCCGCGGACGTGTGGAGCCACCATCCGTACACCTCAGGCGATCCCACGCACCGGGCCTCGAACCGCGACGCGATCTCGCTCGGCGACATGCGCAAGATGAAGCGCCTCCTGAACGCGGCGATTCAGCAGAAGAGGTTCTCCTCGTCGCGCCCAGTCGCGTTCTGGGTCACCGAGTTCGGGTGGGACACGGCTCCGTCGGACCCGAAGGGAGTCCCGCTGCGGCTGCACGCGCGCTGGGTGTCGGAGGCGCTCTACCGCATGTGGCAGGCGGGCGTCAGCCTGGCCACCTGGTACCGGCTGCGCGACGGCCCGGCGGACGGACCGGTCCAGTCGGGCCTCTGGTTCCGGTGTGCGGGCGGGATCGCCTGCGACACGCCGAAGCCCTCGTCGTTGCAGGCGTTCCGGTTCCCGTTCGTGGCCTTCCGCTCCGGCAGGGGCCGCGTGCGCGTGTGGGGACGGACTCCGGGCGCCGCCCGGGGCAGGGTAGCGATCGAGCGCTCGCGCAGGGGCAAATGGCGCCGGCTGCGCACGCTGCGCGCGGACCGGAACGGCATGTTCGGCAAGCGCATCAGGGGCCCCCGCCGGGGCAGGATCCGCGCGCGGCTGGTGGGCTCACGTGACGCGTCGGTGGGCTTCTCCCTCACGCGGCCGCCCGACATGCCGGTCAATCCTTTTGGCTCCACCGGTTAACGCCGATAGAACATCCGGAGGGCGTCCGATGTCACACGATCCAAGTCAGAGCAACGGCCGGGTCGATGTGAGCGTGCTGGTACCGGTCCTCAACGAGGAGCGCCACATCCGCGAGAGCGTCGCCGCCATGCTCGCCCAGCACTACCACGGCGAGATCGAGTTCCTGTTCATGGACGGCCGCTCCGAGGACCGCACGAAGGCGATCCTGGAGGAGATGTCGGCGGCCGACCACCGCATCCGCGTGCTCGACAACCCGCAGCGCCGCACCACCCATGGCCTCAACATCGGCCTCGCGAACGCGCGCGGTGACTACGTCGTGCGGATGGACGCCCACACCGAGTATCCGCCCGAGTACGTGACCAGGGGAATCCAGCGCCTGCAACGCGACGACGACGTCGAGTGGGTGACCGGGCCCCAGATCCCGCACGGCATCGGCCCGTGGTCGCGGCGCGTCGCGATCGCGCTCTCGTCCTGGCTCGGCGCCGGCGGCTCGGCGAAGTGGGCGGCCGAGGAGGAGAAGGACATCGACACCGGGGTCTTCACCGGCGTCTGGCGGCGCTCGACCCTCGACGAGTACGGCGGCTGGGACGACGGCTGGCCGGTGAACCAGGACTCCGAGCTGGCGGCCCGCTTCTTCGAGCGCGGCTCGCGCATCGTCTGCATGCCGGAGCTGGGCGCCCTCTACGTGCCGCGCGACTCGCTGCAGAAGCTCTTCAAGCAGTACTGGCGCTACGGCTTCTACCGCGCCAAGACGAGCCGCTATCACCCGACGAGCATGCGCCGCTCGGCCGTCTTCCCGCCGGCGCTCGTGCTGGCCGCGGTCGCCGCGGTGATCGCTCCGCGGCCGATCCGGCTCCCGGCCCGGGCGGCGCTGGGGGCCTGGGTGGTCGCGGTGCTCGGCACGAGTGCCCGCGCGGCACGTACGCACTCCGCCCGCGATGCCGCGGGCCTGCCCGCCGTGTTCGCGGCGATGCACTTCTCGTGGGGCCTGGGCTTCCTGCGCGGCTGCCTGGCGTTCGGGCCGCCGCTGGCGGCGCTCGCGCGGATCGCCGGACTGAACCGCTCGGACCGGTAGCGCGTGCGGCTCGGCGTCTACACCGACTACCACTACTGGCGCGAGGGGGACTCGTACTACGCCGAGCGCGCCTTCTTCACCTTCATCACGAGTCTCCGGCCCCTGATGGACCGCATCGTGCTCTTCGGGCGCGTGAACCCCACGCCCGGGCGGTCTCACTACCGGGTGCCGGACACGATCGACTTCGTTGCGCTGCCGCACTACCCGAGCCTCGCCCACCCGCTCGCGGCGCTGCGCGGCATGGCCGGCTCCCTGCGCCGGTTCTGGCGCTCGCTCGGAGAGGTCGACGCCGTTTGGCTGCTCGGCCCGCACCTGCTCGCGATCGGCTTCGCGCTGCTGGCGGCGCTGCGGGGGAAGAGGGTCTTCCTCGGCGTGCGCCAGGACCTGCCGCGCTACGTCGAGAGCCGCCATCCGGGCAAGCGCTGGATGAGCTGGGCCGCGAAGCTGCTCGAGGGAACGTACCGGCTGATGGCGCGCCGGTTTCCCGTCGTGGTCGTGGGCCCGCAGCTGGCCGCCAACTACCGCAGCGCCCGTCACCTGCTGGCTGTGTCCGTGTCCCTGGTGGCCGACGACCAGATCGTCGACCCGGGGGAGGCTGCCGCGAAGCCGTGGGAGAACGGCGAGCTACGCGTCCTCACCGTCGGGCGGCTCGAGACGGAGAAGAACCCGCTGCTGCTCGCGGACGTGCTGGCCCGGCTGCGCGAGCGCGATCCCCGCTTCCGGCTCCTGATCTGCGGTGAGGGGCCGATGGCCGGTGACGTGCAGGAGCGGCTGCGCGAGCTGGGCGTGGCCGAGCACGCGGACATGCTGGGTTACGTGCCGATCGACGGCGGCCTGCTCGAGCTGTACCGGTCCAGCCACGCCTTCCTGCACGTGTCGTGGACCGAGGGGCTGCCGCAGACCTTGTTCGAGGCGTTCGCGTCCGGGCTGCCCGTGGTCGCGACAGCCGTGGGCGGGGTCCCCGCCGCGGTCGGAGACGCCGCGCTGCTGGTCGAGCCGGGCGACCCCGGTCCACCCGCCGCGGAGCTGCTGCGGATCGCGGGTGACGAGGACCTGCGCCGACGCCTGATCGCGTCCGGGATCGAGCGCGTGCGCGGCAACACGCTGGAGGCCGAGAGCTCCCGCGTGGCGGAGTTCTTCCGCGGGACTCCCTAGCCGCTGCCGCACGGGGCCCCGCTAGGCGGGGACCGGCACGGCCCGGCCGTGTGCGCGGAGCGCGAGCGCGTGCTCGTAGCGATCCACGAGGGCCGCCGACCACCTGGACAGGTGCAGGTTGTCTCGCAGCCAGAGGTGGCCTGTGAGTGCGTCCGCGGCGATCTCGTGCGGCTCGCGGTCGAGCAGCCGCTGGATGGCGGCGGTAATCGCGGCCGGTTCGTCCGATGTGATCAGGCACGACGCGATGCCGACGCCCACCGCCCCGTGCCCGGGGATGTCGCTCGCGACGACGGACGTGCCGCTCGAGAGCGCCTCCATGACGGAATAGGGCGTGCCCTCGGCGCGGCTCGGCGAGAGGAAGACATCGGCGGCGGCGTACAGCGTGCGCACGTCGTCGGTGGGCTCGAGGACGTGCACGGCATGGCCGAGGTGAAGCTCCTGGCGCAGCTGCCGTGCGGGCTCCCCGCCGCCGACGGTGACGCCGACGGCCTCGACGCCGCGCTCGCGCAGCATGCGCACGGCCTGCATGAACAGATCTCCCCCCTTTCGGTACCAGTCCCAGCCGAAGTGGACCAGCAGCGGCTGGTCCCCCGGCAGCCCGAGACGCAGGCGGGCGATCTCGCGCTCGTGGCGTTCCAGCAGCCAGAAACGCTCCACGTCGACCGCGTTGTGCAGGAACTCGACCCGGCCCCGCGGGGCGCCGCGTTTCGCGACCACGTCCGCCAACTCCGAGCTGACGCACAGGATGCGCTCCACCCGCCGGCCCAGGAGCGCGTACTTGAGGCGGTTGCGGGCCCGCATCGACAGGCTGCCGTGATGCGGGGTGTGGACGTGCCAGACGACCTTGGCGGCACCGTGGCGGCCGGCCGCCGCTGCCGCCGGGATGTCGAAGCTCGTGAAGTGCGTGTGCAGCACGGTCGGCTCGTCGCTCTCGGCCAGCAGGGAGCGCACGAGGCCGGAGACGCCGGCGCGCGAGCTGGACGGCGCGATGCGAAACGGGATCCCGTCGTCGCGCAGCTCGTCGAGCCAGACGCGATCCCTCGCGACCGGTCCGAACACGGCCTCACATGACCAGCCGCGGTCCCGGGCGGCGCGCATCACTCCGCGCAGCATCGGGACGAACGATCCGGCATAGGGCCCTCCGTAGCCTGCCAGGTGCACCAAACGCACCTAGCCAAGCTAACCGAAGCGGGTGGCGAGCGCTCGTCTGATTGCCGCCAGCTCGGAGCGGCGGACCTCGCCCGTCACGAGCAGGGTGACGGAGTAGGCGGCGACCCCCGCCAGACCGCCCGCGAACCAGTCCAGCGGCGAGAGCTCGTGGTATCCGAAGGCCAGCATCGCGAGCGCCATCGCGCCCGCGGCCGCCAGCGTGCGCGCGACCGTGACGACGATGGGCCGCACCGGCAGCCCGATGAGGCGCTTGCAGATCCAGAAGTGGGCGGGCACGTAGATCAGGTAGGCGACGTCCGCGCCGATGGCGCTGCCGACCACGCCGATCTCGTACAGCAGCACGATCGAGACGGCAAAGTTGGCCACCAGAGCCACGATCGCGATCGGGATGCGCCGCCGCGCCTCACCGAGGTAGTTGACTCCCACCGACACGAGGGGGGCGATCCCGAACAGGAAGGTGAGCGGCGCGAGCGCACGCATCACCTCCGCCGACTCCGCGAACTCGTCGCCGAGGATCAGGTCGGTGATCGGCCCCGCCCACACGACCGTCGGCACGACCAGCAGTCCCTGCAGGATGATCAGGTATCGGATGCCGGTCGCGAAGGCCCGCACGTTCGGGCCGCTCCCACCGCGCGCGAGGCGGGGCGACACGCCCGCCGACAGGGCGAGCCCCGGGTAGTGGAGGAAGGTGATCAGCTTCGCCGGCGCCTGGAAGATGCCCACCGCGGAGGTGCCGAGGATCGCCCCGATCAGGAGGATGTCGATCTGTGTCAGGGCGGCGAAGATCGCGTCGATGATCAGCAGCGCGCCGGCATAGCTCGCGATCTGGCGGAGCCGCCCGGCAGGGCTGCCGCGCAGCGAGATGCCGCGCGCGCCGATCGCGCGCCGCGCAAGGTAGAGCGCCATCGCCGTGCCGAAGCCGTAGCCGATCGCGCGCCCGAACGCGGCGCCCACGACCCCCGCGCCGGCCAGCACGAGCGCGATGCTGGCGCCTGCCTCGACGGCGCTCTCGGAGAACACGAGCCGGAGGTTCAGCCGCACCCGCCCGATCGCCTCGAAGCCCGTGCGGTAGAAGCCCATCATGCTCTGGCCGAACAGGGCCAGGGCAACCCCGCGCAGCGGCCAGGTCATCTCGGGCACGTTGTAGGCGTTCGCGATCGGCTCGGACAGCGCGAACAGGATCAGGCAGATCAGCCCGGAGGAGGCGAACTTCAGCTTCAGGCCGTCGGCCATCACCTCCGCGATCCGGTCGCGGTCGCCGCGGTGCTCGGCGACGAAGCGCCCGGTGGACTGCGAGATCCCGAAGTCGGCGGGCAGGAACACCAGCGAAGCCACGCTCAGCGCGAGCGCGAACACCCCGTAGTCCTCCGGCCCCAGCACACGCACGAGCACGATCGTGAGCAGCGCGGTGAAGCTCGCGGTCGCGATCTGCGACGCCAGCGCGAAGGCCGTGTTGCGGGTGATGGTGTCGGCGCCGTCGTCGGGCGGCGTTGGCGGGGGAGCCGGGCTGGGTTCGAGGTCGTCGGCCGCCGGCCCCGGGTCCACGGGAACCGGGTCCACGCGGCGGGACCGGCTGCGACGCACCCAGACGACGGCGAGCAGCGCGGTGAGGTTGGCGGTCGCGATCGCCGCGCCGCGGCGGCGGAATCGACTTCGCGGACGCTTCACGGGTCAACCATCGGCTGTTGGGAAGCCCCCTGTTAAGGGGGCACGGGGGCGCCCGCAGCCTAGCGGCGCCGCACCGCGGCGGCCGCCTCCCACACATGTCCAGCATTCGTCGATTGGGGGTCAAGGGCCCTCCGGCGAGACCCGACGGGTTTGGCATTGCCAGATGCGCGCCGCGCGGTGCGCAAAGCGAGCCAGGGAGGGCACGAAATGGCAAGGGGAAGGGTCTTCAGCGCAGCAGCACGCGGCCGCATGGCCGCCGTGGCGGCGGCGATCGCCACGACCGCGGTGGCGTCTGTGGCCACCAGCAGCCCGGCTGCGGTGTCGTGCGACAGGGTCGCGGCACCTTCGGGTTCGGACTCGGCGGCCGGCAGCGCCGCGAGCCCCTACAGAACCGTCCAGAAGCTGGCGGACTCGCTCGCGCCGGGCCAGACCGGCTGTCTGCGGGCCGGCCTGTACGAGCAGGACGTCAAGGTCACCAGGGGCGGCGGCCCGGGGTCGCCGGTGACGCTCACCAGCCACCCCGGCGAGCGGGCGACGCTGAAGGGTCGCCTGCGGATCGCCGACTCGGCGAACTTCGTCACCGTCGAGGCGCTCGACCTGGACGGGCGCGACGCGTCCAACCTGCCCAGCCCGAGCGTGTACGGCGACGACGTGGTGTTCCGCGACAACGACGTCACGGACCACCACACCGGCATCTGCTTCCTGCTCGGATCGGACCAGTACGGGCGTGCGAAGCGGACCACGATCGAGCGCAACCGCATCCACGACTGCGGCGTGCTGCCCGCGCAGAATCACCACCACGGCATCTACATCGAGGCCTCGGACGATGCCCGGATCCTGAACAACTGGATCTACGACAACGCCGACCGCGGCGTGCAGATGTTCCCCGACTCGCAGCGGAGCTACATCGCGGGCAACGTGATCGACGGCAACGGCCAGGGCGTCAGCTACGCCCGGGAGTCGGCGCACAACGTCGTCGAGCACAACGTCGTCTCGAACTCGGTGCTGCGCTGGAACATCGAGGACTGGCAGCTCTCCGGCACGGGCAACGTCGCGCGCAACAACTGCGTGTGGACCACCCGCACCGATCTCTACAACCGGCAGGGCGGGGTGATGGTGAACCCGGACTTCTCGGCGGTCGACAACCTGATCGCCGACCCCTCGTTCGAGGACCGGGCGGCCAGGGACTTCCGCCTGCGGGAGGGCGGCCCCTGCGCGGCGCTGCTGGCCACGGGCGGTACGCCCCCGCCGCCACAGCCGGGACCGGGCCCCGCGCCCGCGCCCGCAC
>JBOGZM010000009.1:0-3721 GCA_050697255.1 Solirubrobacterales bacterium | reverse complement strand
ACGCGGACGGGATCAGGGAGGAGCTGCCCACGATCCACACGCACTACGCCCAGTTCGGCAACCGGTTGCCAGCCGAGCTGCGGGCCCAGCTGGAGGAACTGGAGCAGCGGCTCGGAGCGTAGAAGAGCTCGTCGCCGCGCTGCGGGACGCCGATCCGGACGTCCGCGTGCAGGCGGTGCTCGAGCTTGGCGAAAGCAATGATCCTCGCGCGGCCCGGTACCTGATCGGGGCCCTGCGCGACGAGCACTTCGCTGTCTCGGTCACGGTCGTGCGCGCGCTGGAGCGACTGGGCGATCCGGTCGGCGTGCTGCCGATGTACGAGCTCGTCCAGGACGAGGAGGCCGATCTGTTCACGCGACACACGGCGGCCGAGGCGCTGGTGACGCTCGGTTTGCTGCGGCGCAAGCGGGTGGGGCCATCGCGCATATTCCTCTGGCTGGCCGGCATGGTGCTCGTGCTGGTCGCTCTTGCAGCCGCTCAGTCGATCGGGCCCGGAGGGGCGATCGCCGTGTTCGCTGCCGGCGCGGCGGCGCTGATCGGCCGGTACGTGACGGCGCGGAGGAAGGAGCGCGACGCTGGCACGTACATCGGGCCTGATGGCGGCGAGATCCACCTCCCGCTCCCGGACGGCACCCCTGCCGAGGCGGGTTTCTCGAGTTCAGCGCCCAGTGCGTCCTAACCCCAAATGGGGCGAACACCCGGCAGGACCGGCGTCGCGGGCTTGGGGGGACTCGGGGCTTGGCCCGGCCTCAGTGCGGCTCGCCCGAATCGGAGGCCGGGGGCCGGCTCTCCTCCGCGAGTGACGTGATCGACAGCACGCCGCGTGAGGCCTCCTCGAGCACCTCGCTGGCCTCCTCGGCCGTGCGCGCGTAGAGCTCCACGAGCAGGTGGATCGTGATCTTGTCCTCGTCGTGCTTGTGGAACCGCACATGCGTGAAGAACTCGCGCGTGCCGCCGTCGCCGAAGGCGCCGAAGGTGAGCGAGTCGGCCGCCTCCGGGCCGGAGCAGACCTCGACCAGGTCCTGGTCGACCATCACCGTGCAGGAAGCGACCCACGGCGTGCCGGTGACCATCCGCTCCCAGCGGTCCTCGACGGGCTCGATGCGGCCGTCGTTGAACGTCAGATGCGGCTGGTCGTGCATGCAGTCCAGGCACTGGACGACCGCCTCCTGGACCTCGTCGACACGCTCCGAGAAGGTGCCCGACTCCGGGTCGATCCGCAGGATCGCGTCGTAGTGGACCTGCGCCTCGAGATTTTGGGACCAGCAGCGGTAGCAGCGCAGCCAGGGACGCCCGTCGCCGGAGTCCTCGACGTTTCGCTCGGGCGGGCTGGGGGACTCGGCCTCGGCCATGCCTATCCCCCGATCCGGCTCATCGTGCGCGGCGGCTGCCGGAAGCCGGGCTCCGACACGTGATGCTTCAGCTCCTTGCGCCACACCGCGTCACGCACGATGCGCTCGAGCTCGCGGTCGTCCGCCCCGTCGCGCAACGGCGCCCGCAAATCGGTCTCGTGCATGCTGAACAGGCACGTGCGCAGGCTGCCCTCGGCGGTCAGGCGGATGCGGTTGCAGTCCCCGCAGAACGGCTCCGACACCGGGTTCACGAAGCCAATCTCCCCGCGGCCGTCGCGGAACCGGTGGACGCGCGCCGTCGAATGCGACTCGCGCGACCGGGGCTCGAGGGGATGGACGGCATCGATCATCGCGCGGATCTCGGCCCCTGTCAGAACGCGGTCCTCCGTCCACGCGTGGTCGGCGTCGAGCGGCATGAACTCGATGAAGCGCACGCTGTAGGGCTTGCGGCGCGCCAGCTCGGCGAACGGAAGCACCTCCGCCTCGGTGAAGCCACGCATCGCCACGCAATTGACCTTGATCGGCGCGATCTCAGGATGGCGCTCGAGCGCCTCGAGCCCCCGGATCACCTGGGGCAATGCATCGCGGCGGGTGATCTGGAAGAAGCGGTCCCGCGACAGTGAGTCCAGGGACACGTTCACGCGCCGCAGGCCCGCCGCTGCAAGATCCGCCGCCATGTCCTCGAGCCGGTAGCCGTTGGTGGTCAGCGAAAGGTCCCGCAGGCCCTCGATCGGGGCCAGGAGGCTGACCAGGGTCGGAAAGTCCCGCCGCACGAGCGGCTCCCCGCCGGTCAGGCGCACGTCGGTCACCCCCATCGAGACGAACAGGCGCACGAGGCGCTCGATCTCCTCGAACCGCAGAATCTGCTCCCGGTCGAGCCACGGCAGGCCCTCCGCCGGCATGCAGTACTGGCAGCGGAAGTTGCAGCGGTCGGTGACGGACACGCGCAGGTCCCCGATCACGCGCCCGTGCCCGTCCTGCAGTGGCTCCGCCGGCGGCCTGGACATGGGACAAGTCTAGAGTGCCTCCTGGCCGAGCCTGACGTGACCCACGCGCGCCCGGCAGGGCGGCGCTCGAGGCCGTCGCAGAGCGGGCACGACCACCGCCAGCACCGCCGCTACCTCGAGGATCATCGGCCCAGCCCCCGGCGGTCGATGGCCCTCGAGATGGATCCGTTCTGCCACGAACAGTGCGGCAGGCGGAGGCGGTGTAGCGGGTGGTGGCTGCGAATCCGTCACGCCATCCGTGACGCAATCCAAGGTAGTTGAGCTGATCGGCCTCGGCAAGAAAAGTTGGCCGGCCGCGGGCGGCGTCAGCGGTTGCCGGCGGGGGCCGCTGCTTCGAGCGTGGCCGGGAAGTCGGTCCTGGGCACGGGGCCGACGCACGGTGACGTGGCTCCCGCGTCGCGGTACCGGGCGACGCCCACCCCTACTTCGTCCGGCGAGCCGATCGCCGTGAGCTCCTCGAGGAACCTGTCGGAGATGCCCTCCTCGGCCTTGTCCAGGTCGCCCGCCTTCATCCCGGCGTCGAACGCAGCGATGTCGGCGCCGAAGCCCGAGCGCTCGATCATCGCCCGGTAGAACGGCAGGCTCCAGTACGTGATGAGATCACCGCGCATGGTCTGGAACGCGCCCTCGCGATCGTTGGTCACCGCGGCCGGGATGGCCGCCACGATGTCGAACCCCTCCAGCCCCTTGCCGGCCCGCTCGCGGCCCGCCGTGACCTCCGGGACGACGACCCCGCGGATGTACTCGGGATTGCACAGCCACAGCATCACGCAGTCCGCGATCTCGCCCGCGAGCCGCAGCATCTTCGGGGACAGCCCCGCGATGTAGACGGGCAGGTCGGCCCGGGGCTGCAGCCCCATGAAGCGGAACTGCGTCGGAAAGCGGCTGCCCCGTGGGACGTCCCGGCCCCCGAACATGGCGCGCAGCGCGGTCACGTACTCGCGCATCTCAGCCACGGGGTGCTCGATCTTCGACCCGTACCAGCTCTCCACCGTGACCTGGTGCGAGACCCCGATGCCGAGCACCATGCGACCGCCGGAGAACTCGTCGATCGTGGCGGCCTGCTGTGCGGTCGCAACTGGAGTGCGGGAGTACATGGGCAGCACTCCTGTGCCGAGCCTGATGCGCTCCGTCGCGGCGGCGTAGGCCATCAGGACCGTGAGCGAGTCGCGCCCCGCGATGTGCGTCACGTAGACGGAGTCGTATCCCAGCGCCTCCGCGCGCTGGACGCGCTCGACCGCCTGCTCGAGAGAGCGGCCGACGGAGATGAACGTCCCGGTCCCGGCCATGCGGCCACTCTATTCCTGGTCCGCGGCGATCGGCAAGCGGTGGATGCCGGGCGCGCGCGTCGGCACGTCGAGC
>JBOGZM010000008.1:0-11305 GCA_050697255.1 Solirubrobacterales bacterium | reverse complement strand
GGCCCTCGTCGGCGTCGTGCTCGCATCCCGTGAGGAGGTCGGGGCGGGCCTCACCGGCGGCACCGCGCGCGGTGCAGGGCTGGCGCTGCTGTCCGCCCTGGGCTTCGGCCTGTTCTTCGTCGGGATGGACCGGGCCAGCGACGAGGACGTGGCGTGGGCGATCCTGGCGAATCGAGCCGCGAGCGTCACGGTGCTGCTGGCGGCGTTCGCAGTGCTGCGCCCGCCGCTTGCCGCACGCCGAGCGGACGTTCCGGTGCTGGCCGCGATCGGCACGCTCGACATCACCGCCAACGCGATGTTCGCCGTGGCTTCGACCGAGGGCCTGGTGAGCCTGGTGTCGGTCCTGGGTTCGCTCTATCCGATCACGACCGTCGGCCTGGCCGCCGTCGTGCTCGGAGAGCGGCCGCACCGCATGGCGCAGGTCGGCGTCGTCCTGGCGCTCTGCGGGGTCGCGTTGATCGCGTCGGGCTGAGCAGCCCTGGTGCTCGACCGCGGCCGTTTACCATCATTGGCGATGTCGCTGCCATGGGCGGAGCCCTTCGCCGCCGCACTCGCCCTCCGGCACGAGCCCGGCCTCGTGCTCCTCGAGAGCATGCCCGGCTTCGGGCGCTTGGGCCGCCGCTCCTACCTCACGGCGCGTCCGGCGGAGGTCGCCGCCGATGGGATGCAAACGGTCGAGCAACTGGGCGGCGATTGGTGGGCGGGCTGGCTCTCGCACGACCTCGGCCGCGAGATCGAGAGGCTGCCGGCCGCCGCGGTCGACGACGTCGGGCTCCCGCACCTCGCCCTCGGCCGCTACGAGGCCTGGCTCGAGTGGGACCACGAGCGTCGTACCGTGCGCCTGCGGGGCGCCGGCGAGGGCTCGCACCTGCTGCAGGCGCTCGCGCGCCCGGCCACCGCCGAACCCGTGCACACCCCCGTTTCCGCCTGGGAAAGCTCGCTGCCGCGGACCCGGTACGAGCAGACCGTGCGCCGCGCGATCGACTACATCCGCGCGGGGGACGTTTTTCAGGTCAACCTTTCGCAGCGCCTGAGCGCGGCTTGGGAGGGCGACCCGTACGCCCTCTACGCGCAACTGCGGCGGACCAGTCCGGCGCCGTTCATGGCGCTCGCGCGGCTCGGCGGTGCGGACGTGATCTCGGTCTCGCCGGAGCGGTTCCTGCGCCGCCACGGCGAGCGGCTCGAGACGCGGCCGATCAAGGGCACGCGGCCGCGAGGAGCCGGCCCGGCGGAGGACCGCCGCCAGGCCCTGGCGCTGCGCTCGAGCGCCAAGGACCGCGCCGAGAACGTGATGATCGTCGACCTCGCGCGCAACGATCTGGGCCGCGTGGCTGTGTACGGCACCGTCGAGGTGACCGGCCTGTGCGGGCTCGAGTCGCATCCCGGCGTCCACCACCTGGTGTCGAGCGTGGTCGCCCGCCTGCGCCCAGGCGTCTCGGTCGCCGACATCGTGCGCGCGACCTTCCCGCCCGGGTCGGTCACCGGCGCCCCGAAGATCCGTGCGCTCGAGATCATCGAGGAGCTCGAGCCCGTGCGGCGTGGTCCCTACTGCGGGGCCGTCGGCTGCTTCGCCCCCGGCGGGGGCATCGACCTGTCGGTCGCGATTCGCACCTTCGTCGCCGCTCGCGGCCGCCTGCACCTCCACGTCGGGGGCGCCGTCGTTGCGGATTCCGATCCGGCGCTCGAGTGGCGCGAGACGATGCACAAGGGGGCGCGCCTGCTGGAAGCTGCGGGTGGCTCGGTGCGGCAGCGCGAGGGGCTCGCGGCGGCCGTCGCGCTTGCCTCTTGAAGGTCTGGCTGGACGGGGCGCTCCTCGACGAGGAGGAGGCGCGCGTGTCCGCCTTCGACCACGGCTTGCTGGTCGGCGACGGCGTGTTCGAGACGCTCCGGGTCTACCGCGGCGAGCCGTTCGCGCTCGCCGAGCACCTCGCGCGCCTGGCCGAGAGCGCCGCGGCGATGGCCATCCCGCCACCGCCTCTTGACGACATCGAGCGCGCGGCCTACGAAGTCCTGAGCGCCAACGAGCTCTCCGACGCGCGCATGCGCGTCACGGTCACGAGTGGTCCGGGCCCGCCCGGGCTTGCCCGCGGCGCAGGGCCCCCCACGGTCGTGGTCGTTGCGCTTCCGATGGTGCCCTGGCCGCCGACGTCGAAGGCGGTCGTGTCGCGTCTGCGCCGCGACGAGCAGAGCCCGCTGACGGGAGTGAAGACCACGTCCCTGGCCGAGAGCGTGATCGCGTTCGCGGAGGCCCGGAAGGCCGGCGTCGACGAGGCGCTCTTCCTCAACCAGGCGGGAGACCTGTGCGAGGCGACCACGGCGAACTTGTTCCTGGTGCGCGACGGAACCGCGGCGACCCCGCCGGTCGCCTCCGGCTGTCTGGCCGGGATCACGCGCGCCCATGTGCTCGAGCTCGGGGCGGTCGAACAGATGCTGTCGCCCGAGGACCTGCTGGAGGCCGACGAGGCGTTCCTCACGTCCTCCACTCGCCAGGTGCAGCCGCTGGTCGCCGTCGACGGCCGCCCGGTAAGCGCGGGCGAGCCCGGGCCGGTGACCGGGCAGCTGGCTGACGCTTATTCCGCGATGGTCGACAAGCGGCTCGGCCGCGGTTAGGTTCTCGGAGCCAAGACGCGGGTCGCCTCCGCCGTGCCCGGCAAGCAGATCAAGAACGGGTCGATCAGCACGGCGGATCTGACCAGGGGCGTGCGACGCCCGCCCGTGGCTCGTCAGGTCGCGGACTCGACGAGCGACTGGGCTAGCGCAGGACCACCCCGAGCAGCTCCTCGAGCTGCTCCAGGCTCGCCTCGGCCCCGCGGTGCAGGACGGCCTGCATCCCGACGGCCTCCGCGCCCTCGCAGTTCTCGCGCAGGTCGTCGACGAACACGCACTCCTCTGGCGTGAGCCCGATACGCTCGGCGCCCAGGCGGAAGATCTCCGGCTGCGGCTTGTAGAGGCCGACCTCTCCGGAGATCACCACGCCGTCGAACAGCTCCGCGAAGCTGTCGCGGTCGTAGCGGCCGCGGCCCCACGAGTTGGAGATCAGGCCCGTCCTCAGGCCCGCCGCACGCGCGCGCCGCAGCGCCTCGATCATCGCGTGCTCGGGCTGCATCCCGGCGAACAGCCGGTCGACGAGGCCCTCGGTGCGCTCCTCGCGCACGCCGATGATGGGGCCGAACAGCGGCGCGAACTCTTCCTCGGTCAGCTCGCCCGCCTCCAGCCGCCGCAGCAGTGCCATTGCCTCCGGGCGGTCGCGGAATGCCCGCCTCACCTCCTCGCGCTCGATGCCCTCGGCCTCACAGAACGCGCGGAACGAGTCCCAGACGTTCGTGGTCAGCACGCCGCCGTAGTCCACGAGCAGGCCCATGAGAGACCCGTTGTCAGCCGGCATGGGCGATCTCGTATGCCTTCTCCGCGAGCGCCGGGACGCCCTCGTCGAACATCCTCAGGAAGGGGTCGTCGGTCGTGCCGGCGAGCGAGCGCTTGTAGTTGCCCTCCATGAAAACGGCTGCCTTCCAGATAGCGAGCGCCGCGTACCAGCGCAGGTCCGACATGGAGCGGCCGGTGCGCTCCTCGTAGTAGGCCACCAGCTCGTCGCGGGAGGGGAAGCCCTCGCGCCGCGTGACCGCCGACAGCGAGCTGAACATCGTGTCCTCCGCATCGCCGGGCTGCACCCACGTGACCGTCAGGTAACCGAGGTCCGCGAGCGGGTCGCCGATCGTCGACAGCTCCCAGTCGAAGATCGCGATCACGCGTGCCGGCGCATCGTTGGCGACCATGGTGTTCCCGAGCCTGAAGTCGCCGTGCACGATGGTGGCCTCGGGGGAGTCGGGCATGTTCGCCGCCAGCCAGTCGCGCACCTCCTGCACGCGCGGCAGCTCGCGGGTCTTGTTGTGCTCCCAGAGACCCGTGAACCGGCGCACCTGACGCTCCAGGTAACCGGTCGGCTTGCCGTAGCCCTCCAACCCGCAGGCCTGCCAGTCGACGGCGTGGATCTCCGCCAGCGCGTCGACGAGGTCGAGGCCCATGCGCCGCCGCTCCTCGGGACTGTCGAGCGGGGGCGGGATCTCGTTGGTGATGACCGACCCCTCGCAATACTCCATCACGTAGAAGGGCGCGCCGATCACGGACTCGTCGGCACAGGCCAGCAGCGTGCGTGGGGTGCGGACGGCTGCGTCCTTGACCGCGTCGAGCAGCCGCCACTCGCGCAGGACGTCGTGTGCCGAGGGCGGGAGCGGAGGGCGCGGCGGGCGCCGGAGCACAAACCGTTCGCTCCCGCGGCGGACGAGGTAGGTGATGTTGGAGTGGCCCTCGCCGATCCGCTCGAACTCGAGCTCGGCGTCCTCGCCCGGCAGGTCGCGGGACAGGTGCTCGCGCAGCGAGTCCACCACGATCAGCGGCGCCAGCTCGAGTTGCTCGGCCTCGGCGCGGGTCGGGACGACGTCGTGAGTGTCGATGGCCATCAGCGAGCCACGAACTAGCTCTGGGCCCGTGCCGCGTCGAGCGCCTCGACATGCTCCACGTTGGCGCGGTCGCTGGGATCGTCGCTGGGCGCGGTCGCGAACCAGCCGTCGAGGATTTCCTCCAGGAGGGGCTCCGACGTGGTGCGCAGGCTGAGCGCGAGCACGTTGGCGTCGTTCCAAGTGCGCGCGCCCCGGGCCGTCTCGGCGTCGCCGCACAGCGCGGCCCGGATGCCCGCGACCTTGTTGGCCGCGATCGACGCGCCGGTGCCGGTCCAGCAGCAGACGATGCCCTGCTGCGCGTCGCCGTCCGCGACGTCGCGCGCGGCGCGCTCGCAGGCCCAGGCCCAGTCAGCCCGCTCTCCCTCCGACAGGGCGCCGTGCACGACGGCCTCGTGGCCGCGCCGGCGCAGCTCCTCGACCACGGCGCGCGCCACCGGCGTGTCCATGTCGCTCGCGACCGAGACCTTCATCGGCCCGGAGAATATCCGGCCTCCAGCCACCTAAAGTCCCGTCGGGGTCCGCTTGTTGGACACCTTTGGGGGTCTATGGACCCCTCGATCGGTCCACCGGGGCAACGGGAGCTCACGGGCGATGCTTCGCGCGCGCGGTCGGAACGGTCCGAAGCCGGGCCGGTAGCAGCGGCATCAGCAACCGGCGGGTCGTCTCCCGCGATGCCGCCACGAGCGCCGCCCGCGCCGGATCCCACGCGAGCCCGTATTCACGGCGCAGGCGGGGCGGCATCAGGCCGGCCGTGACCAGGTTCGCCAGCTCCATCGCAGGGCGCAGCGCCAGCGGCAGGGGCGGGTGCATGACCGCGGCGGCGATCGCGCGTGCCGTGTCGGTGGCGGAGAGGTCCGGGCTGTCGAGCATCTCCTCCATGTACGCCCGAAAGTCGCCGAGATTGGCCGGCATGACCTCGTCGGGCGTGCCGAACAGCCGCGCGGCCGTCTTCATCTCCTCGTAGTAGGCAGCCTCCTCCCCGGCGCTGAGCGAGCCGACCCAGCCCCGGTGCACGACGAGGGCCGTGTCGACCAGCGTGGCGTGGACCCACATCAGCAGCGCCGGGTCGAGCGCCGAGTACGGGGTCCCGGCGGGAAACGGGCCCATCGGCGCGGCCGTGTGCCCGTGCACCCGGGAGTGCATCGCCCGCACCCGCGCGGCGGCGCGGTCCGCCTCGGGACGAGAGCCGAAGACGATCGCCCACACGGCGCTCATGGTGCCCTCGAGACGCTTCCACGGGTCCCGCCGGTAGTCGGAGTGGTCGGACACGCCGGCCGCCACGAGCGGATGCGCCACCTGGAGCAGCAGCGCCCGCCCGCCGCCGAGCAGCAGGGCGAGCTCCCGCCCGACACGCCAGGCCACGCCCGCCGGGGCGAAGTATCCGGTGGCAGGATCGCCGGACGCACTCATGCGAGGACTGTACGGTCCCGATCTCCCGACCCCCAGCCGCTACGGTTCGGACGGTGCCCGACCGTGATGAGAGCACGGCGCCCGGCGAGGCGGCCGCCCAGCGCGGCGGCCCGGACGACGACGCCACCGGCCTGCACGACATCAGCTACTACCGCCAGTCGGCGCTCGCGCGGCTGATGACGGCCGAGGCTGCCCGGCGGGCCCGCAAGGCGCGGCGCGAGGCGCTGCTGCTGCTGCCGGTGGTCGCGGGCCTGATCCTGCTGTGGGTCTACCGGGAGGAGCTGTTCGGGACCGACGTGCCGATCAGGATCGCAACCGCGCTCTTGCTGGCCGCCGTCGGGTGGCGGTTCGCGCGCGACCTGGGGCGGGCGGTCGGGCCACGGCTGATGCGCCGCTTCGACCCCGGCACGGCCTCCACGGTCAGCTTCCTGGTCCAGCTCGTGACGCTGCTGGTGATCGTCGTCGTCGCCTTGCGGATCGTGGACCTGAACCCGCGCGCGATCGCGCTCGGGGGCGCCGTGACGGCGGTCGTGATCGGGCTCGCGGCGCAGAGCACGCTCGGCAACGTGATCGCGGGGATCATGCTCCAGGCCTCACGACCCTTCCGGGTCGGCGAGCGGGTTCGCATGCAGGGCGGCCCGCTCGGTGCCACGGTGGAGGGGACGGTCGCGAGCCAGGGACTCATCTACACGACGCTCCAGCGTGGCAACGGAGCGATCCTGGTGCCGAACAACTCCGCGCTCGGGGCGACGATCGTCCCCCTGCGCGCCCCGGCAGGGGTGGACCTGAGGGCCCGGATCCGGGCCGGGGTGAAGCCGAGCGAGCTGCAGCGCATGCTGGCCGAAGAGATCCGGGTGCCGACGCGCGACGAGCCGGACATATCGCTGGAGGAGGTCCACGCCGACTGTGCGACGTTCAGGGTCCAGGCCACGCCGGTGAACGACGCGGACGGCGGCCGGCTGGCCGACGAGGTGCTGGCGGTGGTGACGCGCGTCGCGGCGGAGTCACCGGCGACCGCCTAGACGTGGGCTGGATGCCGCCGCGCCCAGGCCTCGATCTCACGCGATCCGCTGATCACCTGATCGTCGTCGGTGACCAGCACGGGGACCCAGGCCTGACCCGAGAGCCGCTTCACCTCGCGGCGGCCGGGGGTCTGGAGGATGCCCGGCACCGCCCCGAAGCTGTACGTCCGCACGACCCGTGGGTCGTGGCCGGCCTCGCGCAGCGCGTCCGCGGCACGCGCGCAGGCGTGGCGGTGCGGCCCCGGAGTGTCCCTCGCCGTCCAGCACACGTAGAGCTTCACCCGGCCCGCCTCGCAACCCGGGCGGTGATCCGCTGTAGCGTCACGGCGATCCGTTCGGCCACGCTCCCTGTGGCCGGCAGCAGGCCGATCTGCTGCGCCATCGCCCGCGCGTCGAAGAAGCCCTCGTAGCCGCGCACGAGCCCGTCCGCCAGCGCGAAGACGTCGATGCCCTCGGCGTCCAGATGACGCCTCGTGGGAGCGAAGCCCGGCGGCTCGAGCGATCCCAGCATCGTGCCGGTCATGCGCCAGCGGCACGCGACGCGTCCCGCGTCGAGGGAGCACAGCGGCGCCTCCACCCACTCCAGCTTCATGTCCGGGAAGGCCGTCCACAGGGACTCGAGATAGCGCCGCACCGCGCGCGGTCCCTGCTCGCGCCCGTCCGTGAGGGGGTCGTGCCACAGCACGTCCGGAGCGCAGAGCGCCAGCACCTGGTCCGGGCCCCGGCTGTTCCAGGCCACCCGCCAGCGCGCGGCGAACTCGTGTGCGGCGGCCGCGGTCAGCGCAGGTCCCGCGGGGGTGGTGGAGATCGTCTGCTCGATGGCCTGGTTAGCTTAGGGAGATGGTCCGCGCGCCGTCGTTCCCGCATCTCGTCGAGGGCTCGCTGGGCTCGAGCATCGAGTCGTTCCTCGATGCGGCCGAGACCTTCTTCTCCAACCTCGCGGCGGTCCACTGGGGCGCCCTGACATTCGCGCTGCTGCTCCACCTGGTCCATCAACTCTGTCGCAGCCGGGCGTGGTTCAACACGCTGCGCGCCGCCTACCCGGACCGGCGGTTCCAGTGGCGGCGAATCGCGGGAGCCCAGGTCGTGGGCGTCGGAGTCAACAGCATCATGCCGGCGCGGGCCGGCGACGTGACGAAGATCTACCTCGCCAAGCACAGCATTCCGGAGTCGAGCTATCCGACCGTCACGTCGTCCTTCTTCGTCGACTCGGTGTTCGACATGCCGGCCGGCCTGCTGGTGCTGCTGTTCGCGATCACCCAGGGCGCCTTGCCGAGCATCGACGTCCTGCCCAGCCTCCCGGCATTCGACCTCTCCTTCTGGGCGGAGCATCCACGCTTTGCGCTCTTCACGATCACGGCCCTGACCGTCGCCCTGCTGGTGCTCTACGCGGTCCTCTCGATCCGCGCGGTCGAGTTCTGGCGCAGGGTGCGTCAGGGGGTGGTGATCCTGACGGACTTCAGGCGCTACCTGCGTCAGGTCGCGAGCTGGATGGCCGCAGGCTGGGTGCTGCGGTTCGCAGCGTTCTGGTTCTTTCTCGAGGCCTTCAACGTCGGCGGGTCGGTGCAGAACGTCCTGTTCATGATGGGCGTTCAGGCGGTCTCGACCCTGACCCCGTTCACTCCCGGCGGCGCCGGGGCGCAGCAGGCGCTGCTGGTCTATGCCTTCCGGGACGTCGCGCCACGCAGCACGGTGCTGGCATACAGCGTCGGCCAGCAGATCGCGATCGCGGCCTTCAACGTCCTGGCCGCGATGGCGACTCTCTTCCTGATGCTGCGGACGTTCGACATTCGCAGCGTGGCGCGGCGCGGCGAGGAGGAGCGGCGCGCCGCCGAGCAACAGAGCGCCGGGGGAAACGGCGAAGCCGCCGAGAGGGCGAAGAAGCCCCTCTGCTAGTGCTAGGCGAGCCCCTCGCGGGCCTCGCGCACGAGCGTCACGGCCTCCGGGAAGATCAGCCTGATCGCGTCGCGGACCTGGGCCGCCTGCTCCTCCGCCGAGCCGGAGAGGTCGATCGTGTGGATCGCGGCGACCGTCAAGTCGACGGCGAGCTTGATCGCGTTGTCGGCCCACGCGACCCGCTGGGCGCCCTGCATCTGCTCCGCGAACTCGGCCAGCCGGCGTTGCAGGTCGTCGGGATCACCGAACAGGCCGCCGAAGGGGTTGGCGCCTTCCATGCGACCCATTGTATGACGGGATAAGTCTATGCTCCGCCCGATGGCGATTCCTCCACCCAGCCCGTCCACGACCTGTGTCGTGACCGGCGCCTCGAGCGGCATCGGGACGGAATTTGCGCGCCAGCTCGCCGCCCGCGGTCACAGCGTGTTCCTCGTGGCCCGGCGGGAGGACCGGCTCCGCGAGCTCGCCTCCGAGATCGAGCGCGAGCACGGCGTGCGCGCGGAGTTCGCAGCGGTCGACCTCGGCGATGCGGCGGATCGCCGCACCCTGCCGGGGCTCGTCGCGCGGCGCGAGCTCGACGTGGCGGTGCTCGTGAACAACGCCGGCTTCACGACCGTCGGGGACGTGCACCTCAATCCCGACCGCCAGCTGGGAATGATCAGCGTCAACGTCGAGGCGCTGGTGGACCTCACGACGCAGTGGCTTCCGGGCATGGTCGAGCGTGGGGCGGGCGCCGTCATCAACGTCGCCTCCACCGCCTCCTTCCAGCCGATCCCCGCACAGGCCGTGTACGCGGCGACCAAGGCGTTCGTGCGGAGCTTCAGCGAAGCGGTGTCGGCCGAGGTCCGCGGGACGGGGGTGAGCGTCACGGCGCTGTGCCCCGGCCCGGTCGAGACCGAGTTCGTCGAGGCGGGAGGCTTCAAGAACGAGAAGCCGGGCCCGTCGTTCATCTGGTCCTCGGCGGAAGACGTCGCGCGGGCCGGCATCGAGGGCGCCGACAGGGGCAAGCGCGTGGTGATCCCGGGGATCGGGAACCGTGTCCAGGCCACGTTTGGGCAGCACAGCCCGCGCGCAATCATGCTGGGCCCAGTGGCCGGCATGTACCGGCGCGTGATCGGGGAGTAGCCGGGCGGGTTTCCGTCCCGCCCCATCGGCTGATATGTTGCGAGCTGTCAGGCCGGGGATCTCCCCGGCGATGTAAGTGTCAGGTTGGCGAGTAGTTGTCTCACCCAGAGCTTCCTCCGCATAGCCGGCACACAACCGTGGAGGCTTCATATGCCAACGGGCACAGTTAAGTGGTTCAACCCCGACAAGGGCTTCGGCTTCATCACTCCCGAGGACGGGGGCAAGGACCTGTTCGTGCATCACACCGGTATCGAGACCGACGGCTACAGGTCGCTGGACGAAGGCGCGAAGGTCGAGTTCGAGACCGAGTCGGGCGACAAGGGCCCGAAGGCCGTTCGCGTCCGGCCCGTCTGAGCGGCGCTCGAGCCGAGACGCAAGCAGCACTCATGCTCGATCGCGTGATCGGGCTGCGGCGCAGACGCGCCCGGGAAGAGAAAGCCCGCGGCGCGTCTGAGGCTGCCGATCCGGTGCAGGCGCTCGAGCAGCGGGTCACACATCTCGAGGCGATGATCGAGGGGCTGCAAGACGCCGTGCATCGTGAAACGAAGCGCACGCAGGAGCAGCTCGACGAGCTGCGCCACCGCACCGAGCCCAGTGAGATCTCGCGTGCCCTGAGCCGCGACGCGCGCGAGCGGGGCCTCTAGGCCCGCCCGACGTGCTCCTTCCACCACGCGCGTCCCAGCGCGTGGGAGGTGTCGTCCAGCGTGGCGGCTTGGCTGGCTGTTCCACGCGGCATTGACGTGCCATCGTTGCGGCCCCGACCGACGTGGGCTACATCAAGCACGGTATGGGTGCACGATGTAGCCCAGGTGACCGGAGATCGCTGCGCTTGCGTCCAGGAATCAGGGGGCTCGAGCCTCCTATGCCGGTCGCCGCGCCTCGAACAGCCCCAGGTTCGGCAGGCGCCGCAGCTTGATTCGCCGGGGCCGCTCGAAGCCGGCCTCCGCCAGCCAATCGCGCAGCTGCTTCTCGGTATAGGTGGCCGCGGAGGAGGTCAGGTAGAAGAACAGACCCAGCATCGCGCCCGCGTCGGCGCGCGTGTCGGGCGGCGGCATGAACAGGTCCAGCACCGCCACGGTGCCGCCGGGCGACAGAGCCGCGTTGATCCGGCGCAGCAGCTCCACGTTTGCCTCCGGCGACAGGTGATGCACGATGTTGAAGCACAGCGCGCAGTCGTAGGGGCCGCCGAGCTCCGCCTCCATCAGGTCTCCTTCGACATGGGTGACCCGGTCGGCCATTCCCTGCTCGGCGAGGATCTCGCGCCCCACCGCCGCGCTCGCGGGGAGGTCGAGCACGGTGGCCTGCAGCCCTGGATGGCGGCGGCACAGCTCGGCCGCGAACCAGCCGTGCCCGCCGGCCACGTCGAGCAGCGCCCGCGGCGTGGGCGGCAGGCGC
>JBOGZM010000007.1:0-3556 GCA_050697255.1 Solirubrobacterales bacterium | reverse complement strand
GTTGTAGACCGCGCCCGCGGTCACGTTCGAGGCGCGCGAGGTGTTCTCGTCGGTGAACCGCTCATAGTGGCCGAGGTCGAGGTCGGTCTCGGCCCCGTCCTCGGTCACGAACACCTCGCCGTGCTGGAAGGGGCTCATCGTGCCCGGGTCGACGTTGATGTACGGGTCGAACTTCTGGATCTGGACCCGCTGCCCGCGGCTCACGAGGAGGCGGCCGATAGAGGCGGATGCGATGCCCTTCCCGAGGGAAGAGACCACGCCGCCTGTCACAAAGATGTATCTGACCATGCCTCGGAACGCCTGCCGATTGAGTCTAGACGACGCATCAGAGGGTTCCGATCGACCATCGCGCTGATCGAGCGAAACTCCCCGTAAACAGTGAGAACGGCCAGCACCGCAAGCGCCACGGCCTCACCCGTTGGGCCGAGCGCGAGCACGAGCCACAGTCCCGCGACGGCGCCGAGCACGTTCGAGCCCGCGTCCCCCAGCATCGCGCGCTCGCGCAGGTCGTAGGGCAGCAGCACGAGCGCCGGGCCGATGAACAGCCCCAGGGCCTGGAGCGCGTAGGTGTCCCAGGAGCCCAGCGTCAGCACCGCTCCGAGCGCCACGAAGGCCTTGCCGGCCCGGCCGGGGCGCAGGTCGAGCAGGTTGAACAGGTTCGTGCTCAGGACCAGCACCCCGGCGCCGACCAGGTACCCGCCCGCCGAGCGCCCGTCGCCCGCCAGCACGTACAGCGCGAGGCCGAGCGCGCCCAGCGCCTTCACGAGGCCGGTGCTGAAGTCGCCCCGCACCGCTGCGCGCACATGGCCGCGCAACCCGCGGGGGGCGCCGGGGTCCGTGGCGGCGCCCGCGGGGCGGCGGCCCCCGAGCAGGTCGTCCACCAGGCCGAGCATCGCGACTCCGACCACGAACACGAGCGCCGCGCCCACCTCGGGCGCGAGCGTGTCGGACCCGGCCAGCTCGTCGAGCGCCGCGAGTGGGCCGACCGCGAGGGCGGCCACGAGCGCGATCAGGATGCCGGCCGCGGCGGGCAGCACGAGGCCGCGGTAGTTCTCGCGCACGACCCCGGCCCGCTCGAGGAGCGAAAGCAGCGTCGGCGCGAGCAGCGCCCCCAGGCCGAGCGACAGCAGCAAGGGGAGCCAGCGCACCGGTGCCTCTAACGCCGGGTCGCGGCGCGCTCGGGCGGAGGCGGGAGCAGCCGCTCCGCGGTCGCCTTGCGGCCGTAGCGCCCGTCCTCGCCCAGCATCGCCCACACGAGGGCGGTCTTGCCCTCGGGGAAGTCGAGGTCGTCGACGCTCGCGACGTCGTGGCTGGACATGAACGGCACCTGCGACGGGTCCGTCTCCATCATCTCCACGCCCACGACCTGGGCCTCGGTGTCGCGCATGCCCTCCAGCAGGCCGTCCTCGAAGGCGTCCTGCGCCGACTTCTCGTCGCCCTTGAGGCCGTCACGGTCGCGCACGAACACGATGCCGTCCACGCCCCGGTAGTCGCCGCGGGAGGTGGAGAAGAGCTCTTGGCGGAGCCGCTGCACGAGCTCTCCTCCCTGACCCAGCTGGCGCCCGATGCGGCGCCCGAGCCGCTCGAGATCGTCGTTGTCGCGGTCCACGCGCCTGAGCCTCGTGTCCTCCAGCTCGCCCGCGATGCGGCCGAGCGGCAACGGCGACTCGATCACCGACACGTTCTCGACCTGCGCCCCGGCGGGCTCGATCGCGTCCTCGACCGCCGCGATGTAGCCCCCCGGCAGCTTGCCCATCGCGACCACCCCGACGCCCCACTCGGGCAGCAGGTCCCCGACCAGAGCCGGGTAGACCTCGCGCTCGTAGGTGCGGCGCTGCGCCAGCTCCCGGCGGAGGTCCGCGTTGCGCGAGCGCACGTTGTCGAGGTCCCCGCGCAGCGATTTCTCGAGGTCGCGGCTCGCGCCGGACACGATGCCCTCCTCGCCCAACGCGACCCCGAGCAGCACGCCGATGCCGAGCGCGAGGAACACCGCCACGAGCGAGATCGCGTGATAGCGGGGGGTGAACAAGGAGCAGCAGCGAGCGGGTTGCTAGTTGCCCTCGAGCATGACCTCGAGCTTCAGCAGCAGGAGGTCGATCAGCCGCTCGATCTGGGGCGAGCTGAGCGCGATCACGACGAAGGTCACGAGGGCGGCGAGGACGAGGAGGAACATCAGCCGGCGACTCGGTCCCGCCTGGTACAGCCGGCTCACCCCCTTGGTGTCGACCAGCTTGTCGCCGACGCGCAGCCGGGTCAGGAACGTGGACGACATGCCCTCCCTGTCCTTGTCGAGGAACTCGATCAGGTTGAAGTGGGATCCGACGGCGACGATCAGGCTCGCGCCCAGCTCGAAGGCGACCAGCATGGCGACGTCCTCGCTGGTTCCAGGAGCAGGGAGCAGCTCGTGCTCCAGCCCCAGCCGCTCGAGTCTCTCGCGACCGGGCGCGGTCCCGTCCTGGTAGGCATGCACGACCAGCTCCGCGCCGCTCCTGAGCACGTGGTCGGAGGCCGAGTCCATGTCCCCGATCACGAGGTCGGGCACGTGACCCGCCTCGAGCAGCGCGTCGCCGCCCCCGTCCACTCCCACCAGCACCGGTCGCAGGTCGCGGATGTAGGGCCGCAGCGCCCTCAGGTCGCGGCGATGGTCGGTGCCGCGCACGACGATCAACACGTGCCGGTCGCGAAACTGGGTGCGCAGGTCGGGGATCTGCAGCCGCCCCGCGAGGATGTCCCCCTCGTCGCGGATGTGCTCGAGCGTGTTCTCGGCGAAGTCGTGGATAGCCTCGCCGATGCGGTGCTGCTGCTCGCGCGAGAGCTTGCTCAGCTCCGCGACGCTCAGGACCGTGCCCTCGGCGAGCACGCCGTCGGGGCCGATCACCGTGCTGCCGCGGACCGTCACCGGGTCGCCGTCCGAGAGCTGCTCGAACAGCGGCGCGCCGACCGCGTCCACGAGCGGGATGCCGGCCCGCGCGAGGATCAGCGGGCCCGGGTTGGGGTAGCGGCTGCTCGTGGACGTCGCCACGTTCACGACCGCCCTGACGCGACTCTCGACGAGGTCCTCCGCCGCCATGCGGTCCAGGTCCGCGTGGTCGATCACGGCGACGTCCTCCGGCGTCAGCCGGCGGACGAGGTGCTTGGTGCGCCGGCCGAGCCGCGCGGTCCCCTGCACCTCCGTCACCAGGGCTGCGAGCGACGCACGCTCCCGGGCGCGCTCTGGCGCACGCGTGGATGTCCTCGATGCGGGCAAGTTCGACCTGCGCGATCTACCTCGTGCGGGTGGGCGGACGCCTGCGGCGATCGCCACGAGCAGGGGATTCTACGCGGCCTGAAGGAGCCTTTCGGCGTGCCGCCGCGCCGCCTCGTCGCCGGCGTCAGCGCCCAGCATGCGGCAGAGCTCCTCGACCAGCTGCGCGCGATCGAGCCGGTCGACGTCGGCGCGCGCCACCGCGCCGCCGCCGCGGGCCGCATCACGCAGGGGTTGGGCGTGCTTCACCACGCGGAAGTGGCGCGTCGCGAGCGAGGCGACCTGGGGCAGGTGCGTGATGCACAGGACCTG
>JBOGZM010000006.1:0-3455 GCA_050697255.1 Solirubrobacterales bacterium | reverse complement strand
CGGCTGAACAGGTCGTGCGAGTCGCGCATGCGACGGCTCTTCACCTCGGCGGCGAAGCCCACGCTCTTGTTGCCGATGCGCCGCTCGATGACCTTCTCGAGGTTGGCGAACGCGCCGCCGCAGATGAACAGCACGTTCGTCGTGTCGATCGTGAGGAACTCCTGGTGCGGGTGCTTGCGCCCGCCCTGGGGCGGCACCGAGGCCGTCGTGCCCTCGAGGATCTTCAGCAGCGCCTGCTGCACGCCCTCGCCGGACACGTCGCGCGTGATCGATGGGTTGTCGGCCTTGCGCGCGATCTTGTCGACCTCGTCGATGTAGATGATCCCCGTCTCCGCCTTCTTCACGTCGTAGTCGGCGGACTGGATCAGCTTCAGGAGGATGTTCTCGACGTCCTCGCCGACGTAGCCCGCCTCGGTCAGCGCCGTCGCGTCTGCGATCGCGAACGGCACGTTGAGGATCCTCGCCAGGGTTTGCGCGAGCAGCGTCTTGCCGCAGCCGGTCGGGCCCAGCAGCAGGATGTTGGACTTCTGCAGCTCAACCTCACCCTGCTCGTCGGAGCGGGCGATCTGGATGCGCTTGTAGTGGTTGTAGACGGCGACCGAGAGAGTGCGCTTGGCCTTCTCCTGGCCGACCACGTACTCGTTCAGGACCGAGTAGATCTCCTTCGGCTTCGGCAGGCTGTCGACGTCGAACGTCGGCGCCGCGGCGAGCTCCTCGTCGATGATCTCGTTGCAGAGATCGATGCACTCGTCGCAGATGTAGACGCCGGGCCCGGCGATCAGCTTCTTCACCTGGCGCTGCGACTTCCCGCAGAAGCTGCAGAGAAGCTGTTCGTTGGAATCGGTCGGTCTGGTCAAGTCGGTCCCCCGCCTCGCGGCTACCTATAGGGTAAGCCGCTCGGGGCAAGAAGTCGCGGGTACTGTCGCGGCGACTCGGATGCCCGTCCAGCGCGGCGTCAGTGCTCGCTGATGACCCGGTCGATGATGTTGTACTCCTTGGCCTCCTCGGCGCTCATGAAGTAGTCGCGGTCGGTGTCCTGGGAGACCTTTTCGAGCGGTTGTTTCGTGTGCTTGGCGATGATCTCGTCAAGCTTTCGACGGATGTCGATGATCTCCCTCGCGTGGATCTCGATGTCGGCCGCCTGGCCCGAGAAGCCGCCCGACACCTGGTGGATCAGGATCTTGGCGTTCGGCAGCGCCATGCGCTTGCCCTCCGCGCCTCCCGCCAGCAGCAGCGCGCCCATGCTCATCGCGACTCCGACGCAGATCGTCTGCACGTCGGGCTTGATGAACTGCATGGTGTCGTAGATCGCCAGGCCGGCGTACACGCTCCCACCCGGGGAGTTGACGTAGATGCTGATGTCCTTGTCCGGATCCTCGGACTCGAGATGCAGCAACTGCGCCACGATCAGGTTCGCGATGTCCTCGGTCACGGGGGTGCCCAGGAACACGATGCGCTCGTTCAACAGGCGCGAGTAGATGTCGAACGCGCGCTCCCCGCGGGAGGTCTGCTCGACGACCATTGGGATCAGTGGGCTCATGTCACCTTTCTGGCGCCTTGCGCCGGAACGTAGCTGGCTTGCCGAGTGCCGTTCGACTCCCCGCCGCCGGGCGGCGATTCTAGCAATGCGGATTTCGTGTTCCGGCGGTCTTCCCGGCCCCCGGCGAGCCGGCTCAGGGCGGCGATCCGGCGGCGCTGCGCGTCCTTTCTGGGCGACGATCCCACGCGCCGTAGTTCCGCCGCGAGGGCGAGGTTCCTGCCGCCGCAAGCCTCCCTGCGAGACGGACTCGTTCAGCCGCCGCTGCCCGGGCCCTCGGGCGGTGGCCCGCTGCCGGGCGTCCACAGCTGCGACGAGCCCTCCTCTTGGCGCTGCTTCTCCGGCGTCCAGATCTTCTCGCGCGCCGCGGCCTTGCCGGGCTCGATCGGGGTCGCACTCCCGGCGACGACGTCGACGGCCTTGCGCAGCCGCAGCTCCCGCCTCAGGGCCACGTCGCGCCCGCTTTCCTTGAGCCTCGCGAGCAGCTTCTCGGGCTTCGCCCCCTCCCGCTCCGCGGACCGCTCGATCACCTCCAGCAGCTCATCGTCCGACACCGCGATGCCCTCGGCGTCGGCGACCGCCTCCAGCACCGCCTCGCGCGCGAGCTGGCGACCCGCCTCCTCGCGGGCCTCATCGACCATCTGGTCGCGTGTCCGACCCGATGCCTGCAGGTACGTCTCGGCCGAGATTCCCTGCGCGGCCAGCATGCGCTCCGTGCGCTCCCACATCTCCTCCGCGCGCGCGGTCACGAGATCGTCCGGCAGGGTCAGATCCGCCTCCGCCGCGGCCGCATCGACCGCCGCTTCGCGGAACTCGTCCTCGATCGCGTGCTCCTGGGCGTGCTCGAGCTTGTGCTCGATGTCGGCGCGCAGCTCGTCGATCGTGTCGAACTCGCTCGCCTCCGAGGCGAAGTCGTCGTCCAGCTCCGGCAGCTCCTTGCGCTTCACGTCCTTGACGTCGACGTCGAACGTCGCCTGCCGGCCCTGCAGCTCCTCGGCCTGGTAGTCGTCGGGAAACTGGACCTCGACGGCACGGCTGTCGCCCGCGCTCGCCCCCACGAGCTGCTCCTCGAAGCCCTCGATCAGCCGCCCGCCGCCGAGCTCGAGCATGTAGTCGCGTGCCTGGCCACCCTTGAACTCCTCGCCGCCGACCCTGCCCACGAAGTCGACCACGACATGGTCGCCCTGCTCCGCCGGCCGCTGGACGCTGTCGAGCCGGGCGAACGACTCCCGCAGCCGGTCGAGCTCCGCCTGGACAGCTTCCTCCGGCACGTCGGGCTCGCGGCGGCCGACCTCGAGCTCCCGGTAGCGGCCGAGTGTCGCACGCGGAGTCCTACCGACCTCGATCGAGAAGCTGAGCGGCTCACCCGCGGCCGGGAGCTCGGTGAGGTCGAGCTTCGGGTCTCCCACGGTCGAGACACCCGCGCGCATGATCGCCTCCTCGTACCACTCGGGCAGCGAGTCGCGCACCGCCTGTTCCAGCACCGCCTCCCGCCCGATGCGCTGGATCACCATCGCGGGCGGCACCTTCCCCTGGCGAAACCCGGGGAGCTTCAGCTCGCGGCCGAGCGCGGTCGCGGTCCGCTGCACGCGCGACTCGATCTCCTCGCTGGGCACCTCGGCGTCGAGGCGCACGCGGGAGTCGGATAGCTCGGTGACGGTGGTCTGGACGGGCATGTCATTCCTTGCCGGATAGGCTGGGCGGCGATGAAGGATAGAGGCGGACGAGTGCTGCGCCGGGCCGCAGTCGGGTTCCTGACCGGCTCGGCCGGCCGGCTGACGGCCTTCGTGATCGACGTCTGGGTCGCCTCGGCCCGCTACGCCGGACGCTGCGCCACCGGCAGGGAGACTCCCTGGTGAACGACGCCGCGCGCACCGCTTTCGTGACCGGCGGCTCCGGCTTCATCGGCGGGCGCCTG
>JBOGZM010000005.1:0-4285 GCA_050697255.1 Solirubrobacterales bacterium | reverse complement strand
GGGGTGCGCGACGCCGCCGAGGAGGCGCTCTCGGCGCTCAAGGACGCGCAGAAGATCCGCAGCTCGCTGACCGGCGCCGGCAAGAGCGTCGAGTCCGCGCGGGACACGCTCGACTCGATGGTGGGGCGGGTGCAGACGTCCCTGACGCGGGTCGAGACGCTGATCGACGCGGGCTGAGGGCCGCGCGGGTCAGGCCGCGGCGACCGCGCCCGAGCGGGGGGTGGGGAGGGCGGCACGCATCCGGTGGAGCGCTCCCGCGTCGCCCTCGATCCTCAGTCTCCCGTCGGCGAGCGCGGCCGACGTGTCGAGCCGGCCGACGACCAGCTCGTAGATCGTCGGGACGTCGCCGATGAACCGCGCGGAGGGCGGGCGAGGCGCCTCGTCCGGGTCGACGTGGAGCTCGACGCCCTGCTGGCTGACCGTGACTGCCACTGCCCGGTCGCCGCCACCGAACACCCAGGTCTCGGGTTGCGGAGGCGCCTGGTCTGGGTCGAACAGGACGCGCAACAGGAGCGCGAAGCGGTCGGGCGTCGGCGGGTCCTCGGACGTGGGTGACTCACCGAGCAGGCTGAACCCGAAGCGGGCGAGCCCGAACACCGCCAGTTCCAGCTCGCGGCCACGCTCGGTGAGCTCGTAGACGGTCGCGGCCGCGGGTGGCCGGAGCTTTCGCCGGCGCACCACGCCTGCGTCCTCTAGCGCCCGTAGGCGCTCGGTGAGCAGGTCGGTGGCAAGGCCGGGCAGGCCCCGGCGCAGGTCGGTGTAGCGCTTCGGCCCCGCGATCAGGTCGCGGACGATCAGCAGCGTCCACCGCTCACCGATCAAATCGAGAGCGCAGGCGAGCGGGCAGTACTGCTCGTAGCTGCGCCTGGGCATGCATGAAGTGTAGCGAAGATCACACAAAGAAAGCCAAGTTCTACCTTGGAAAACTTGGTACGCTTCCGCGTTCCTGATGTTCACCCGTCTCGCCCACCTCACCTACTTCCACCCCAAGCGCGTGCTCGCCGGCGTGGCCGTCTTCCTCGTGGCCGCAATCGTGCTCGGAGGCGGCGTCGCCGACCGCCTCAAGCCGGCGGGCTTCACCGACCCCGCCGCGGAGAGCTCCCTGGCGGCCGACGATGCCGCCCACGCGCTCGGCTACGACCCCGCCCCCGGGGTGGTGGTGGTCGCGACGGCGCCCGGCGGTGACATCCGGGCCCCCGCCGCGCGCAGGGAGATCGAGCGGCTCGCTCGGGTCCTGGCCTTTGACCCCGACGTCGCGGCCGTGCGAACCCCGTTCGAACGACCGGGCGACGCGCGGCTGCTGTCGAGCAACGGTGACTCGGCGCTGATCCTCGCCCACTTCTCGCAAACCGACGAAGGCGAGCTCGAGGAAGCCGCGGAGCGGATCCCACCGATGCTTGCCTCCGAGAGCCTCGATCTCTCGGTGGGCGGCTACGCGATCAGCTTCAAGGAGGTGAACGAAGCCGTGCGCGAGGATCTGCTGCGCGCCGAGCTGATCGCCTTCCCCGTGCTCGCGATCCTGCTGCTGCTGGTCTTCCGCGGCCTGATCGCGGCCTCGCTGCCGCTCGCCATCGGCGGAATCGCCGTGGTCGGAACGTTCCTCTCGCTGCGGCTGCTGAGCGAGTTCACCGACGTCTCGATCTTCGCGCTCAACATCACCACCGCACTAGGCCTCGGCCTGGCGGTCGATTACGGGCTGCTGCTGGTCTCGAGATTCCGCGAGGAGCTCGAGCGAGCGGGGCCCGGGTGGGAAGCGCACCGCCGCACCATGGAGACGGCCGGCCGCGCGGTCTTCTTCAGCGGCCTGACCGTGGCCGCCGCCGTTGCATCGATGCTCGTCCTTCCCCAGCGCTTCATCTACTCGATGGGCGCCGGCGCGGCAAGCGTTGCTTTGCTCGCCGCCGCGGCCGCCCTGCTGGTGACGCCCGCGATGCTGGCGCTGCTCGGCGACAGGGTCAACTCCCTGAGCGTGCGACGATCTCCCATCGCGCAGCAGGGGAGTGGCCGCTGGAGTCGGCTCGCACGGGCCGTGATGCGCCGGCCGATTCCGGTCGCGCTCGGCGTCACCCTGATCCTGCTGATCGCCGCCTCCCCCCTGACCGGGGCGACCCTGACCCAGCCGTCGAGCGAGGCGGTGCCGGCGGACCGTGAGTCCCGCCAGGTCACCGAAACGCTCGCCACGGACTTCACACCGCAGCTCGACGCACCGATCAGCGCCACGGTCCCCGCGGCCGCGGCCGGCCAGATCCGGGCCGAGATCGCCGCCCTGAACGGCGTTCTCGCCGTCTCCGATCCACAGCACCTGAGCGGCGGAGCGGCGCTGATCCAGGCGACGCCCGCGGATGACCCGCTCAGCCCGGCCGCTCAGGAGACCACTCGCGAGATCCGGTCGATCGCTGCGTTGGCCGACGGCCGCAGCAGCGTTGGCGGAGTGACCGCCGAGTTCGTCGACTTCAAGCAGAGCCTGGTTGACCACGCCCCACTCGTCGGCGGTCTGATCGCTGCGACGACGATGATCCTGCTCTTCCTGCTGACGGGTTCGCTGATCCTCCCGATCAAGACGCTGATCATGAACGTCCTCAGCATCGCGGCGACCCTCGGCGTGCTCGTGATCGTCTTCCAGGACGGCTTCGGCGCGGGCCTGTTCGCCTACGACGGGCCGAGCGCGATCGATGCCGGCCTCCTCGTGGTGCTTGCCGCGACCACCTTCGGCCTGGCGACCGATTACGCGGTCCTGGTTCTCGCGCGGATCAAGGAGCACCACGATCAAGGCATGGACAACGAGTCCTCCGTGGCGCTTGGGATCGAGCGCACGGGACGGGTGATCACGGCGGCCGCGCTGTTGCTGGCAGTGGTCTTCCTTGCCTTCACGACCAGCTCGATCTTCTTCATGAAGCAGGTCGGCCTCGGCCAGGCGCTCGCGGTCGTGATCGACGCCTCGATCGTCCGCGCGCTCCTCGTCCCCGCGCTGATGCGCCTGCTCGGCGATTTGAACTGGTGGGCGCCGCGTCCGCTCAGGCGCTTGCACGAGCGGCTCGGCCTTGGGGAGCCGCCGCAGGCAGTGCCCCCGGTGCTCGAGGTCGTCAGGAGCTACTACGACGCGTGCGGCAATGGAGGCGATCTGAGCGACGTGCCACTCGCGGAGGACGTGATGTTCAGCGGCCCGCTGGCTAGCGTGCGGGGCGCCGCGAGCTTCCGCGAGCGTGCCGCCCACCATCGAGACTCGAAGTGCTTCGTCCGCGAGCAGTTCGTGAAGGGTAACCGGGTCTGCAGCATCGTCGACTGGGAACTGGCCTCACCTAACTCCTCGTTGACCACGACCGAGATACTCGAGGTTCGAGACGGCGAGATCGTCAGCGGAGAGGTGATCTTCGACCCGGAGCGGATCCAGAACGCGATGGCGCAGGAAGCGGGTCGGTAGGGAAGCGGATCTGAGCCGCGGAATTGCCCTTTGACCTCGATGAGGGCGGCGGTAAGCTTCCCGCTCCGCTCCCGCCACCGCCGCCGCCGCAGGAGGGTCTCGCCAATGTCTCCAGCGCACCTCGATCGCCTCAGCGCCACCGACGCCAGCTTCCTGTCTCAGGAGGACCACAGCGCCCACATGCACATCGGGGCGGTGCTGGTCTTCGAGGGCCCGCCGCCGAGCTACGACGAGTTCGTCGAGCACATCGGCGCCCGCCTGCACCTGGTGCCGCGCTTCCGCCAGAAGCTCGCGTTCCCGCCCTTCCAGTCCGGCAAGCCGGTCTGGGTGGACGACCCGCGACTGAACCTCGAGTACCACGTGCGGCACTCGTCGCTGCCGGCGCCCGGTGACGACGACCAGCTCGCGATGCTGACCGGCCGGCTGTTCTCGCAGCAGCTCGACCGCTCCAAGCCGCTCTGGGAGATGTACCTCGTGCAGGGGCTCGAGGACAATCGCTTCGCGCTGATCAGCAAGACGCATCACGCGCTCGTGGACGGCGTGTCCGGCGTCGACCTGGCGACCGTCCTGTTCGACGCCAACCCCGTGCCGGCCGGACTGACGCCACCGGTGCGGCCGTGGGAGCCCAAGCCCGAGCCGAGCGAGCTGGCGCTGCTCGCCCGCGGGGCCGAGAGTGTCGCGAGAATGCCCCTGCGCCTCGGCCGCCGGGTGCTGGGGGCCGCGCAGCACCCGCGCCGGGCGGTGGAGCACGTGAAGGGGGCGGCGGAGGGCGTGGGCGAGATTGACTGGGCGCTGCTGAACCCGGCTCCCGACGTGCCGCTCAACCGGGCGATCGGGACGCACCGGCGCTACGTGTGGGTGCAC
>JBOGZM010000004.1:0-5272 GCA_050697255.1 Solirubrobacterales bacterium | reverse complement strand
GGCCCGCGCTCCAAGCAGAACTACGGCCACAGGCTCGGCAAGAGCTGCTTCACCGTCACCCGCTGAAAGGCCGCTTACAGCGGAATATTCCCGTGCTTGCGCTTCGGCGTATCCACGCGCTTCGTCTTCAGCGTCTCCAGCGCGCGGATCAGCTTGGGGCGGGTCTCGTGGGGGACGATCACGTCGTCGATGTAGCCGCGCTCGGCCGCCGAGTAGGGGTTCGCGAAACGCGCCCTGTAGTCGCCGATCAGCTTCTCTCGGCGCTCATCCGGGGTGGGTGAGGACTGGATGTCGCGGCGGTGGATGATGTTCACCGCTCCCTCCGGTCCCATCACCGCCACCTCGGCGCTGGGCCAGGCGAAGACGAAGTCGGCCAGCATGTGCTTCGAGTTCATGACGTCGTAGGCGCCGCCGTAGGCCTTGCGCGTGATCACGGTCAGCTTCGGCACCGTCGCCTCGGTGAACGCGTACAGCAGCTTCGCGCCGTGGCGGATGATCCCGCCCCACTCCTGCGAGGTGCCGGGCAGGAAGCCGGGCACGTCCATGAGCGTCAGCAGCGGGATGTTGAAGGCGTCGCAGAAGCGCACGAACCGCGCCCCCTTCACCGACGAGTCGATGTCGAGCACGCCCGCCATCGCGCGCGGCTGGTTGCCGACCACGCCGATCGGGTGCCCGTTCAGGCGCGCGAACCCGATCACGATGTTCTGGGCCCAATGACGGTGGACCTCGAAGAAGTCCCCGTCGTCGACGATGTAGGAGAACACGTCCCGCATGTCGTAGGGCTTCTGCGGGTCCGCGGGCACGACCTTGTCCAGCTCGATGTCCATGCGCTCGGGGTCGTCGGTGGGCTCGAATCGCGGCGGCTTCTCCAGGTTGTTGAGGGGCAGGAAGCTCATCAGGTAGCGCACGTCCTCGAGGCACTCCTCCTCGTTCTCGGCCGCGAAGTGCGCGACGCCCGACTTCGAGTTGTGCGTCATCGCACCGCCCAGCTCCTCGAAGGTGGGCTCCTCGCCCGTGACGGTCTTGATCACGTCGGGGCCCGTGATGAACATGTGAGACGTCTCCTTCACCATGAAGATGAAGTCCGTCATCGCGGGAGAGTAGACCGCGCCTCCCGCGCAGGGGCCCATGATGATGCTGATCTGGGGGATCACCCCCGAGCAGTCGACGTTCCGCACGAACACGTCGCCGTAGGCGCCGAGCGACACGACGCCCTCCTGGATCCGGGCGCCGCCGGAGTCGTTGATGCCGATCACGGGGCAGCCGATCTTGGCCGCCAGGTCCATGATCTTGCACATCTTCTCCGCCATCACCTCGCCCAGCGACCCCCCGAACACGGTGAAGTCCTGGCTGAACACGCACACCGTGCGGCCGTCGATCGTCCCGTGGCCGGTCACGACCGCGTCGCCCCAGGGCCGCTTCTTGTCCATGTCGAACTCGTAGGTGCGGTGCCGCACGAAAGTGTCGAGCTCCTTGAACGAGCCGGGGTCGAGGAGCTTCTCGACCCGCTCGCGGGCGGTCAGCTTGCCCTTCGCGTGCTGCTTGGCGACCGCGTCCTCCGAGGCGGAGTGCGCGGCCTGGTAGCGCAGGTCCTCGAGCTGCGCCAGCTTCTCCTCGTATGTCTCGGGCACCTTGGCTCTCATTGGCGCCAGATGGTAATAGGCGCTCGCCGCCCGTCGGGCCGACCCGGCGCCGCAGACGGTTGCACCAGCGTTGCGTCCTACTGCTTCTTCAGTGAGCTGGAGCCGAGGTGGTCGAGCAGGTTTCGCAGGGCCAGCTCGGTGTCACGTCGGGCGTTGACCCGATCCCACGGAAGCCCGCTGACGGTCGCCTCGGCGCGCACACGGGTGCCCCATCCGGAGGCAACGAGCTCCACCACGCCGGCGGCGGAGCCGCGGCTCCATTCGAGACGAGCCGGCGCGGTCGCTGCCTTCACCTCTACCTCACCGAGGCACCGGCTGAGGCCGCCTTCCATGATCTCGTCCCAGATCTCGGGAGGAGACTTGACCAGCGTGCGCTCGAGCTGAATCGCCGCCATGGCGCGGCGTTTGTCGTTCGCGCCCGAAGTCCTGCTTCCTGCTGCTAGGTGACCGCCTTCTGGCGCAACGGCTCGAGCCACTCCGGGGGGAAGGAGGGGCTGACGCGGCCCGCGTACCAGGAATACAGCCGCCGCGCGAGAGCCGCGGCCGGGCGGTCCTCGATCGCCGCCCGCACGTCCTCGAACGTCCGCAGCAGCGCGACGCTCGCCCCGATCTGGAAGTCCGCCGCGTTGGGCTGCTCGCCCCCGATCACCCCTGCGGCGATCAGGCGGTCGACCTCGTCGAGCGCCGGCCCGATCGAGGCCAGGGTCGCGCGCACCGTCTCGTCGGTGGAGTCGTTCAGGCGGATTGCGGTCCGCACGATCGGCCCGGAGGTCGCGACCGCGATCTTCGTCGGCATGCCCATCCGCGCGATCGGCCCCGCGTCCTCGAGGAAGCTGGCCTGGTCGGACTTGTGGCGCTTCAGCGCCCACCAGGAGATCGTGCGGGGCATCTGCTGGAACTCCTCCTCGCCCCACCGCTCCGCCTCCTCGACGGCGGCCCGCCGCTCCGGGTCGGCGGGGAACAGCGGCGGGTCGGGCCTCAGCACGTCGAGCTCGCGCGAGATGCTCCGCGACCCCTGCACCTTGCGCCCGTCCACCTTGAGCGCCGGCACGCGGTTCCCCGCAAAGCCGGCGGCCCGCATCAGCGCCCGGCTCACGACCGGCGGGAGGTCGACACGGCGGTAGCGGATCCCCTTCAGCTCGAGCATCGCGCGCACGGCGGCGGCGGGATGCGATCCCGGAATCGAATAGAGCTTGACGTTCATTCGCTCACCTCCGCGGCCTCCAGCGCCTCCTCCCACGAGAAGAAGAACCAGATCTCCTTGATGCGGCCACCTTCGACCTCGAACAGCCCGGCCACCTTACCTTCGATGGGCACGCCGGCCCTCGTCCGGCCGCTGTGGTGGGCGAGCAGAAGTGCGCGACGCTCGCTCAGCTCGATGGAGCGGTCGGGCATCCACCGATAGTGGTCGAACTGCTCGGTCCACTCGCCCGCGAGCTCGCGAGCGCCTGCACCGCCACGATAGACGGGCTTTCCCGCCCATCCCGGCGCCGCATGCCAAGTGCCATCCGGGACGGCGTACCGGAGCGCCGATTCGATCCCTTCCCGGTTGAAGGCGTCGAAGAATGCATTCGCCAGCTCGACGGCGGAGACGGTCTCCCGTCCGGCGACGTCGCTCACACCGGCGGCTTGTACTCGCCGAACACCTCGCGCATCACGTTGCAGACCTCGCCCAGCGTGGCGCGGTCGCGGAGCGCGTCCTTCAGGGGGTGGAGGAGGCTGCCGCTGCCCTGCGCCACCTCGCGCAGATCCCACAGCCGGCCTGCGACCACTTCGTGGTCGCGGGCCTCTTTGAAGGCCTTCAGGCGCGCGACCTGGTCGCGCTCGGTGTGCGGGTCGATCTTCAGGATCTCGACGTCGGCCTCACCGTCCTCCTCGACGTACTCGTTCACCCCCACCAGCACGTCCTGCCTGGTCTGGATACGGCGGTGGAAGGCCCACGCCGCCTCCTCGATCTCCCGCTGCAGGAAGCCCACCTCGATCGCATGGACCGAGCCGCCGAGGTCCTCGATCTGCTGCATCAGCGCGCGCGACTCGCGCTCGATGTCCGCGGTCAGGCGCTCCACGTAGTACGACCCGGCGAACGGGTCGACGGTGTCCGCGGCGCCTGACTCCTCCGCGATCACCTGCTGCGTGCGCAGCGCGATCTTGGCCGAGCGCTCCGTCGGCAGCCCGAGCGCCTCGTCGAATCCGTTCGTGTGCAGCGACTGCGTCCCGCCGCAGACCGCGGCGAAGCCCTGCAGCGCGACGCGCACGATGTTGTTCTCGGGCTGCTGGGCGGTCAGCGTCGAGCCGCCGGTCTGGGTGTGGAAGCGCATCATCTGCGAGCGCGGGCTCTGGGCGCCGAAGCGGTCCTGCATGATCTCCGCCCACATGCGGCGCACGGCCCGGAACTTGGCGACCTCCTGGAACACGTTGTTGTGTCCGTTGAAGAAGAACGCCAGCTGAGGCGCGAACTCCTCGACCTCCAGGCCTGCGTCGATCGCCGCCTGCACGTAGGCGATCGCGTTCGACAGCGTGAACGCGACCTCCTGCACCGCCGAGCAGCCCTTCTCGCGCATGTGGTAGCCCGAGATCGAGATCGTGTTCCACTTCGGCACGTGCTTGTGGCAGTAGGCGAAGATGTCGGTCGTGAGGCGCATCGCGCCCTCGGGCGGGTAGATGAAGTTCCCGCGCGCGGCGTACTCCTTCAGGATGTCGTTCTGGACCGTGCCGCGCAGCTGCTCGGACGGCACGCCCTGCTCCTCGCCGACCAGCTCGTACAGCAGCAGCAGGATTGCGGCCGGCGCGTTGATCGTCATCGAGGTCGAGACCTGGTCGAGCGGGATCCGGTCGAAGGCGGTGCGCATGTCGTCGATCGAGTCGATCGCGACGCCGGTGCGCCCCACCTCGCCCAGGCACAGCGGGTCGTCGGAGTCGCGCCCGAGCTGCGTCGGAAGGTCGAACGCCATCGAGAGGCCGGTGGAGCCCTTCTCGAGCAGGTACCGGTAGCGGACGTTGGTCTCCTGCGCCGTGGCGTAGCCGGCGTACTGGCGCATGGTCCAGCGGCGGGAGCGGTACATCTCCGGATGGATGCCGCGCATGAAGGGGTACTCGCCGGGCTCGCCGAGCCGCTCCCCGAGGTCCAGGTCCGCGACGTCGTCGTCGCGGTAGACCGGCTTGATCTCGATCCCGGAGTCGGTGAACCGGCGCGGATCGTCGGGGCCGACGTCGGGGGCGATCCCGGGGTGGGAGGACTCGACCGGGCCGGCCGGGACGTTGATCCGCCTGTTGCCGGCCTCGGTGTCCTGCCTGGTGCGCGCGCGCGCCATGGCGCACAGGATAGTTGTGGCCAGCGGTCCGCTGCCACAGCGAACATCCGACCCCTATGCTCCGGGGATATGACGATTCAGCGGATGGACAACGTTCTCATCGTTGTCGACGACCTCGAGGCTGCCAAAGCGTTCTTCGCCGAACTCGGTATGGAGCTGGACGGCGAGGCGCCGGTCGAGGGGCGTTGGGCGGACCGCGTCGTCGGGCTCAACGACGTCCGTGCCGACATCGCCATGATGCGGACCCCGGACGGCCACAGCCGGCTTGAGCTGACGAAGTTCCACACGCCGCCGGCGGTCAGAGCCGAGCCGGAAAGC
>JBOGZM010000003.1:0-2562 GCA_050697255.1 Solirubrobacterales bacterium | reverse complement strand
CATTCAGACCGCGGTACTCGTCGAAGTAGCGCAGCATGAACTCCGCCCACGGATAGTCGTGGGCGTGCAGGACACCCGCATCCGGCGCGTAGGTCTTGCGCCACCCAGCCGCCATCGCTTCGCGTGCGAACGCCTGGTCCTCGGAGTACTCGACGTCACGGAAACGCACCTGGTCCCAGCATTCACGCAGCACGGCCGAGTTGACGTTGGAGAAGAACCCACCTCCGGGATCGGAGGAGAAGAACTCGCTCAGCTCGCGCGCGATCATCGGGCTCGTGTCCGGCCGCGGCAGGTGCGGACCGAAGGAGAGGCCTATGCGCCGCTCCGCGTCGAGCGGCTCGACGAGCCGCGCCAGCCAGCGATCGTGGGCCGGCGTGGCGTCCTGAGTCAGGAAGGCGATCCGCTCTCCGGTGGTCTCACCAGCCGCCAGGTTGCGCGTGCGCCCGTGGCCGAACTCCGCGGGCGGGATCTCGATCACGCGCGCCCCGTGCTCCTGCGCGATCACAACCGAGTTGTCACGCGAGCCGGAGTCCACGACCAGCACCTCGACGTCTGCGTCGATGCGCTGCCGCCCGACCGCATCGAGCAACTCGCCCAGGTGGCGCGCGCCGTCCTTGACGGGCACTACGACAGAGACCCTGCCGGGCATCAGCCGCCGCCCGTCAGGCGCCTGCGGACGCGCAGCAGACGCGCCATGGCGCGGAACACGAACCGCATCACCGGACGCTGCATGAGCGCGTCGAGGTCGATCCGGCCGCGCTCGAGCCAGTACGCCTGCCGCTCGAGGCGGGCCATCTCGATCGAGCGCCGGTCGCGTAGCTCCAGGAGCTCCTGCTCGGCCTGCGCCAGCGCCTCCCGCGTGCGCACGTGCTCGTGCTTGTGCCGCTCGATCTCGTCCATCCAGCGGCGCACCTCGAGGCCGTGGGTGAGCAGCGCGCGCGGCGCCGGCAGGTCGAACGGCGCGTCGCTTGCCACGGCGAGCGTGTAGAGCTCCTCGCCCGGGCGGCGGCCCTGGAGCTTGCGGGCCTCGACGGCTGGCACCTCCGCGACGCCGGCGGCCTCGAAGGACGGGTCGTCGAGGATCGCCGAGGCGACCCAGTTGTGCTGGCGGACCAGCCGCACTTCGGCAAACCCGCCCCTTGCGAGCTGCTCCAGCTCGTCGGGCGTCAGCTCGCGCACGTGATACGGGTTTCCGGGCGGGTACTGCGCCCGGTTGGGGGAGGACGCGATCAGCAGGCCGCCGGGACGCAGGACCCGGGCGGCCTCGGCCACGAATCGCTCCTGGGCCGTCTGGTCGATGTGCTCGACGGTCTCGAAGCACGTCACGACGTCGAAGCTGTTGTCCGGGAACCCGAGCGCGGTCACGTCGCCGAGCTGGAAGTCGAGTCGCTCCTCGCCGCCGTGGCGGGCACGGGCCTGTTCGATCGCGTCCGGCGCGATGTCGATGCCGACACATCGGCGCGCGCCTCCGAGCTGCACCAGCAGCGCGGAGCCGTAGCCGACCCCGCAGCCCGCGTCCAGCACCTCACGGTTCGCCACGGCCGCGGCCGCCCAGTGGTAGCGGACCAGATGCTCCGCCTCCACGAGCTCGCCGCGCAGGCGCTCGGGCTCGAAGCGCTCGACGGGGGCGGTGGCGTGCTCGGTCTGGCTCGGCGAGCTCAAAGCAGTGGACGGCGCTCTCACGCCGCCCGGAGGTGGGTGCAGACGGCGTTCACGAGGAGGGCAAATGGTAGCCTCAGCGCCGCCCGCCGCCCCCTCCAAGCGGGTCACATGAGAACGAGCGAGGACCGCCCGCCCGCACGCCCCAGGTGTTTGCCCGCGTCCACCTGGGCCAGGTGGACGCTCCTGGCGCTGGTCGGGTTCACCCTGCTGCGCGGCGGGATGTGGGCGGTGGAGCAGCCCTTCTTCTGGGCGCCGGACGAGGACTACCACTTCCTCTACGTGGAGCACCTGACGACCCAGGGCTCCCTGCCGAGCCCCGACGAGCCGCTCTACCCGCGGGAGTACCCGCTGGTGATCCAGGCGATGAAGTACGGCCAGTATTCGTCCGGGCCGCGCACCGACTTCTCCGGCGACCCGAAGGCCAGCGTGGGGCGGCTGGAGGACCTCACGGATGCGGACCGCGAGCCGCGCGACGTGGGGCGCGGCGTGAACGTGGTGCACCCTCCGCTCTACTACGCGGCCGGCGCGGCGGTCAACGGCGTGCTCGGGGACGCCTCTCCGTTCACCCGTGTGATGGCGGTGCGATGGGTCAGCTCCCTGATCGGGGCGCTGGCGATCTTCCTCGCGTGGCTGCTCGCCGCCCAGGTGTTCCGGCGCGAGTGGCTACAGCTCACGGGGGCCGCCCTGGTCGCCCTCCAGCCGATGATCGGCTTCCTGTCGGGGATCGTGTCGAACGACATCGCAGTCACCGCCGGGTACACCGGCGCGCTGGCGCTGCTCCTGTTCCTGCTGCGCACCGCTCCGCGGGCCGCCCAGGGGGCCTGGGTCGGCGGCGCGATCGCGCTTGCGCTGCTGGTGAAGTCGACGGCGCTTGCGCTGCTGCCGCTGGCCGTCCTGGCG
>JBOGZM010000002.1:0-3826 GCA_050697255.1 Solirubrobacterales bacterium | reverse complement strand
TCTCCGGACGGATCAAGGCTCGCGTTCGCCGAGCAGCAGCGAAATGGCAACTGGACCGTCTCCACAATGAGGCTCGACGGATCGGATCGGAAGTTGCTGACCGATCGGCGACTCAGCAGCCAGGATCCAGCCTGGTCGCCGGACGCGAAGAAGATCGCGGTCGTCGTACAGGAAGACGCACTCGACTCGATCGCCATAGTGGACGCCAGCTGGCGGCACACACGAGCGCATCACTCCGCGGTCGCTTGCCGTCGCGATCAATCCGAGCTGGTCTCCAGACGGCCGCAAGATCGCTTTCGTCGGCCGCCCGGCGGAACGGCCGCCACCTATGCGTGGCCCCCGTCGCTGAAACACGCAAATCCAGAACATCCCGCTCGCGTTTCTCGTCTCGAGGCGCTCCTGAAGAAGCGCATGAAGAGCAGCACACACCGCTCCGAGCACTCTTCCTGTTCACCGCCTTCAAAGCAGTCTTCCTGACCGGCGTAATCGTCCCAATAAGGACGGCGGTGCCGCGGCGTTCCTCTCGCCGCCTACGTCAAGCTGCTCGGCGGCAACGTCGGCGACCGGCTCGGCCCCGGCCTGCATGCCCTCCGCAAGGCTAGCGCCGCGTTGGGCAGGCAAGCGGGAGCCGCCCGCCCCGGGGCGGCCTGCCCGCTTTCCCCGATGCTGCTCCTCCCCTGGTGCGCGTTCCCCATTGGCGCCCGGGGCGATAGTGCCACACAAGCTGGGAGCGCGTACCTAGCGGGCGGCGACGGCCTGGGCCGCGAGTCCCGCCTCCGGTGCGAGCACGACGGTGGTCTCCCTTCCCCTTCCGCCGAGCGCGATCGCCCCTCCCCGGCTCGACCACATTCGAAGCGCGCCGGTCTTCCGGCCGCCCACCGCCCTCAATCCGTGCTCGAACGCGCCGCGCAGCGCGGCCTCCCCCTCCATGCGGTCCGCCGTCGTATCCCAGCGCAGGCGGATCCATGCCAGGTCGGCTTTCACGCACGGCGCCGGACATTCGCCGGCCACAGCCCGTCGCCAGAGCTCGAAGCGCCCTCCACCCCATCCGGCCGCCGCCTCAGCCGGTCGCTTGGCGTCGTTCAGCGCGAGCAGCATCTGAACGTCGAACTCACCCATGCTCGAGCGTCGCAATCGCCTCCACCCCGCCCGGCGCAGGTCCGGGACCGCGACCCGCGCCGCGCCCTCGCCGGCGGCGAACCTGCGCGGGTGGATCACCTGCTCGCTGGTGCGAGGGCGGCGGAACCGGAACACCGAGTCGACCGCTTCCCAGTCACCGGACTGCCCGCGCAGCACCGACACGAACTCCTCTCCGGCGAGATAGGGAAACAGCAGCTGGCGCTCGACCCACTCGGGCAGCCCGGCCTCCTCCGCGACGTCCGCGATCGACAGGATCTCGGCCAGCCCGAGGTGCTCGGCGGCGTAGTCCGTCATCACCGCGGTGGCGGTGCCCTCCGCCAGCGAGGCCTCCGCGATGACCTCGTCATCGCGCACGCCCTCCCCCACGTCCAGCCCGAACCGCTGGTCCTCGAGGGCATGGACCAACTCGTGCGCGAGCGTGAGCTCGAGCAGCGGCCGGCTCACCCCGGCGTCGCGAATCACCGCCAGGCGTTTCGAGCGGTCGTCATAGAAGCCCAGCACCTGCTCCTGGTCCACGCGCTCGAGCACCTGGGACAGGCTGTCCTCCGGCTTCAGCAGGCCGAGCAGCTTCGCGGTCTCCTCGTCGACGAGCTGCTCCCGCACCGGATACTCCTCGCGGCCGGCGCGTTCCAGGAGCTCGACCGCCTCGGCGCGGTCGAGGAACAGCGGCCGGATCGGCTTCGTGAAACGCAGCCCGCGCAGCCGCTCGACCCGGCCGGCAATCCGGTCGACGTCCTTGCTCGACAGTCGTGCAGCCGGGTCCGGGTCGGGATCGTCGAGCGAGCGCACGGCGGCGACGGCCACCACCAACAGCACCGCGATCAGTACGCCGAGCTCGTAGCGCCGTGTCAGCGCAGCGCCCTGCGGACCGCGCCGCGCAGCTCGTCGGCGCTGAAGGCGCCCTCGATGCGCGCGGCCACGATCCCGTCCCCGTCGATCGTGAACACCCACGGCTCGGTCTCGAGCCCCCACGCCCGCACCTGCGAACGCAGGCCCTTGGAGGGGTCGTTGTCCTCGAAGAACTCCATGTGGATGAAATCGACCTCGTCCTCGAACTCCGACTTCACCTGCTCCGCGACGTCGGTCACCGGCCCGCACACGCGGCTCTGGCAGAGCGCCGGCGTGGAGAACAGGAGCGCAACGGGCCGCCCGCGGTCGAGCGCCGCGGCGAGGTCGACCTCGTGCATGGAGTCGGGCGGTACACGGGTCTCGATCTGCTCGATGTCGCCGCCGACCGACTCGACCGTGGGCGTGTGGACCCGCACGGCGCGGTCACCCACCCCGGGCACGTTGCGCGCGTGACCGACCCGCACCTGTGCCGGCGATGCCGCCACGAGCCTCCCGTTCAACTCGGTGACCGCCGACACGACATAGGTTCCCGTACGCGGGAAGTCGACCGCGGCCAGGTAGACCGACCGGGCCGAGTCGGGGTCCTCACTGCTGTTGCGGCTGCGGAACTCCGGCTCCACCTCGATCCGGTCGTAGTGGGCATCGAACGGGCCGTGGGCCGTCTCGTCGATGCCCCGGGCGAAGTAGAGCGCCACCTCGAGGTCGCCGATCTGCCGGTTGCCACGGTCGAACAGCGCAAACCCGAAGCGATTCTCGCCGGGCTCGAGCAGGCTCACGCTCGGCGCCACGACGGGCCCCTGGCGGAGCTGGCCGATCAGGTCACGGAAGCTGCGGCCGGACGGCTTGGGAAACTTGACCGTCTCGGGCGCCGGCATCGTGGCGGTCTGCGAAGCCGGGCCGCCGTTGCCGTCCTCCCCGCAGGCGAGCGGCAGCGCTACCGCCGCTGCGGCGAGGGCACCTACCAGCGCGCGCCTAGCGAAACCCCACGAGCACATCACGATTCACGGTATCGGACCGTCGCGGCGGCCATGCCGGTCTCCGTCGCCACGCGGCTCCCGATCACTAAGGTTCGCGCCGTGCGGCTTTCCCTGCAAACGCGCATCGAGTCGGCCGCGGTGCTCGCCCGGCGGGGGATGCTGCGCCCGGTCCGCCCGGACCGGCTCATGCGGGCCGGGCTGGCCTTCTACCGGTGGGGACCCACCCCGGCGACCGCCTGCGTCGTGAACGCCGTCACGCGGCCCGGCCGGACGGCCATGATCGACTCAGAGGGCCCGGTCACGTGGCGCGACCTCGATCGCCGCACGAACGCGCTCGCGCGTGGCTTCGCCGAGCTGGGGCTGGAGTCCGGCGAGCGCATCGGCATCCTGTGCCGCAACGGCATTCCGCTGGTCGAGTCAGTGTTTGCCTCGACGAAACTCGGCGCCCACGCCCTGCCGCTGAACACGTCCTTCTCGGCGGCCGAGTTGAGGAGCGTGCTGGAACGGGAGCGACCGCGGGTGTTGGTTCACGACGAGGAGTTCGCCTCGTCGGTGGGCGACGCGTCACCGAGGGCCACCAAGCGCGTGGTCGCCGGGGAGGCGCTCGCGAGCCTGCGTGACGTGCACCCGGGGTCCCCGCTCGCCCCGCCGCCCGAGGAGGGTCGAATCGTGATCCTGACCTCCGGCACGACGGGCGCCCCGAAGGGGGCGCGGATCGCACGCGCCACCGGCCTCGAGCCGCTCGCCTGGTTCTTGAGCGTCGTGCCCATCGACGCGGGCTCCACCTGCCTGATCCCCGCGCCCCTCTTTCACGCGCACGGACTCGGGCAGCTCACGATCGCGTCGGCACTCGGGTGCAC
>JBOGZM010000001.1:0-1532 GCA_050697255.1 Solirubrobacterales bacterium | reverse complement strand
GCGCATGCTCGAGACGCGGCTGCACGACGCGGGCCGGGGAGAGGGACGGCTGCTGGACCTGGGCTGCGGTGACGGGGCGCTCGCGGCGCGGCTCGCCGGGCAGGGAGCGCTCGTGACCGGCGTCGACCCGTCGCCCGCGGCGATCGAGCGGGCGCAGGAGGCCCATCCCGGCATGAACTGGACCCAGCCGGCCGGGGACGGCCGCCTGCCGGTCCCCGACTCGGCCTTCGACGTCATCACATGCGTGCACGTGCTGGAGCACGTCGCGGACACGCAGGCGCTCATGTCGGAGGTGCGCCGGGTGCTCGCGTCGCAGGGGCTGTTCGTCGCGGCGGTCCCGTACCACGGCCGCGTGCAGGCCGCGCTCACGGCGCTGACGTCGTTCGAGCGCCACTTCGACCCCCTGGAGCCCGTGTTGCGCTTCTACACCGCCGGCTCGCTGCGGGCGCTGCTGAAGCAGTTCGCGTTCGAGCGCGTCGAGACCACGGCCCGCGGAGGCGCGCCGCTGATGCGGCGCACGCTGATCGCGCTCGGGCGGCGAGCGGGAATCGGGCCGGGCCAGGACTAGGGCGGACCCCCCCGTCGCTTCCCGCGGGGCATTCTCGAGCGACGGGGCTGGAAATTCCGCGCCGTCCTGACTTTTCCTCACCCTGTCGGGACAAGTCAGGACGGTAAGGCAGGACCAACCGGACGTCTGACGTTGTCGTGCCGTGTCGTCGTCAGCGGGCCCGTCAAAACGCTCCCCTGGAAGCGACGGGGGGGGGCGGTTCTAGGGGTTCTTAGAGGATCGGCAGGTACTTCTCGAGCTCCCAGGCCGAGAGCTGCGTGCGGTAGTCCTCCCACTCCTGGCGCTTGATCTCGACGAAGCGCGTGAACACGTGCTCGCCGAGAGTCTTCAGGATCAGCTCGGACTCGGCCACGATCTCGATCGCCTCGCCCAGTGTCTCGGGCAGCTGCTCGATCCCCAGCTTCTTGCGTTCGTCGGGCGAGAGGTGGTAGAGGTTGCGCTCCATCGGCTCGGGCAGCTCGTAGCCCTTCTCGATCCCCTCCAGGCCCGCCTGCAGCAACGCCGAGAAGCACAGGTAGGGGTTGCAGGCGGGGTCGGGGCTGCGGATCTCGCACCGCGTGGCCTGCTCCTTGCCGGGGTGATAGAGCGGCACCCGGATCAGCGCCGAGCGGTTGCGGCGCGACCATGCCACGTACACGGGTGCCTCGAAGCCGGGCACGAGGCGCTTGTAGGAGTTCACCCACTGCGCGAACAGCGCGCAGATCTCGCGCGCGTGCTTCAGCTGGCCCGCGATGAACGACTTCGCCACGTCCGACAGGTAGTACTGGTCGTTGGCGTCATAGAACGCGTTGCGGCCCTGCTTGAACAGCGACTGGTGCACGTGCATGCCCGAGCCGTTCTCGCCGTACAACGGCGTCGGCATGAAGGTCGCGTAGAAGCCGTACTCCATCGCGAACTCCTTCACGGTGATCCGATAGGTCATGCAGTCGTCGGCCATCTTCAGCGCGTCCGCATAGCGCATGTC